>NZ_JCACVY010000031.1:0-31292 GCF_058833935.1 Roseomonas sp. TS2
GCTGCGCCTCGGCGGGTCCTGGCAGCAGGCCGGGCTGTACCGGCGCGAGGCGCTGTCGCCCGGGGCGCATTTCACCGGGCCGGCCGTCGTCACCCAGGCGGATTGCACCGTGCTGGTGCCCGCCGGCTGGAACGCCGCGACCGACGCGCTCGGCAATTTGGTGATGGAGCAGCCCTGATGCGCACCGACCCCGTGACCCTGCAGGTGCTGCGCAACCACTGCCGCGCCGCCGCCGAGAGCATGGCGACCACCCTCTACCGCACCGCCCATTCCACCTTCGTCAAGGAGACGGAGGACTTCACCATCCAGCTGCTCGATGCGCGCGGCAAGACCTGCGCCGTGCCGCTGGACCTCGGCGCCACCTGGTACCCCGGCGTCGACTACGAGGCGGCGATCGGCCTCGTGCCGGGCGGCTACCAGCCCGGCGACATCGCCATGACCAGCGACCCCTATTCCGGCTTCCTCTCCACCCATTCGCCGGACACCAACATGTGGAAGCCGGTGTTCCACGAGGGCGAGATCATCGCCTTCGCCGGCGGGCACATCCACAATGTCGATGTCGGCGGCGCGGTGCCGGCCAGCCTCTCCCGCACGCTGACGGAGGTGCACCAGGAGGGGCTGCGCGTGCCGCCCAGCAAGCTCTACCGCCAGGGCGTGCTGGACGAGACGCTGCTGCGCACCATGCTGGCCAACGTGCGGGTGCCCGAGCAGAACTGGGGCGACCTGAAGGCGCTGGTGGCGGCGGTGAACACCGGCGAGCGGCGCATCCTCGACCTCGCCCGCCGCTTCGGCGTGGTGCGGCTGCGGGACGGGCTGGCCGACCTGCTGGACTATGGCGAGGCGCAGGCGCGCGCCGTGCTCGCCGGCCTGCCCGACGGCACCTACCACTTCGCCGACTATTGCGACGAGGATGGCGTCGGCGGCGACCCGCTGCGGCTGAAGCTGGCGCTGCGCATCCAGGGCGACAGCGCCGAGCTGGACTTCACCGGCACCGACCCGCAGACCCTCTCCTCGATGAACGTGCCGACGGGCGGCCACCCGCGCCATTCGCTGATCCTGGTCGGCGTCTACTACGTGCTCTCGGCGCTCAGCCCGAAGATCCTGCTGAACTTCGGCACTACGCGGCCCTTCACCTGCATCCTGCCCGAGGGCAGCGTGGTGAACCCGGCGCACCCGGCGGCGGTCGGCATGCGCAGCCTCACCTGCGCGCGGCTGCGCAGCCTGGTGTTCGGCGCCTTCGCGCAAGCCGCGCCGGAGCGGCTGCCGGCGGCGCCGGCCGGCTCCTCCTCCATCATCAACCTCGCCGCCGAGCATCCGCGCACGGGGCGGCGCGTCATCGCCGCCGTCGCCCCCATCGTCGGCGGCGGCGGCGGCATGCCGCACCGCGACGGCACGGACGGCTCCGGCGCCGATGCCGCCTACCTCAAGAACAGCCCCGTGGAGATCACGGAATCCGAGGCGCCGGTGCGCATCCTGCGCTACGGGCTGATGCCGGACACGGGCGGCGCCGGCGCGCATCGCGGCGGCCTCGCCACGGTGCTGGAATTCACCACCGACGCCCCGGATGCCACCGTCACGGCCCGCAACCGCGACCGCTCGATCTTCCGCCCCTGGGGCATCCTGGGCGGCCGGCCGGGCGCGGCCAGCACCTTCACCCTGAACCCGGGCCGGCCGGAGGAGCAGGACCTGGGCAACACCGACCTGCTGCACCTTTCGGCAGGCGATGTGGTGCGCATCGTCTCGCCCGGCGGCGGCGGGCGGGGCGACCCGGCGCGGCGCGACCCGCAGGCCGTGCTGCGCGACGTGCGCGCCGGCCGCCTGACCCCGGCCGCCGCGGAGCGGGACTACGGCGTCCTCATCCGCGACGGGGCGGTGGACATGACGGCGACGGCGGCGCGGCGTGCCAGGCTGCCGCCGCGCGCGGGCTTCGATGGCGGCGCCGAGCGGGCCGCGCACGAGGCGCGCTGGGACGCCGATGCCTATGCCGCGCTGGGCGAGGCGATGGCGCGGGTGCCGGCCAGCTGGCGCGGCCGCCTCAAGCGGCGCCTCTTCGCCGCGGTGCGCGCCGCGCCGGAGCAGGCGCCGCGCGCCGTCATCGCGGCGGTGCTGCGCGAGGACCGCGCCTTCCGGCGGACGGCGGCCGGGGGCTGACGGCGCCGCCGATGGGAGAAGCCGGCGGCGGGCGCTATGCTCGCCGCCATGAACGCCCGCGACATCGAGATCTTCCGCGCCGTCATGCAGGGCCGCACGCTGCGCGCGGCGGCGGAGATGCTGCATGTCTCGCAGCCCGCCCTCTCCAAGGCGCTGCGGCATTGCGAGGACCGGCTGGGCTTCCGCCTGTTCCAGCGCACCGCCGGCCGGCTGGTGCCCACCGCCGAGGCGCACGCCATGCTGCCGGAGGCCGAGCGGCTGTACCAGGAGCTGCAGGGCTTCAAGGGCTTCGCGCGTGATCTCGGCAGCCACCGGGGCGGCCTGCTGCGGCTGGGCGCCAGCTCATCGCTGGCCGTGTCGCTGGTGCCGGCGGCGATGGCGGCGCTGCGGCGGGAGCGCGAGGCGGCGGGCCAGCAGCGCCTCGATGTCGGGCTGGCGCTCACGCCCATGGCGCTGCCGGGGCTGGAGAGCGAGACGCTGGGCAGCGTGCCCTGCGTGGTGGTGCTGCCGGCGGCGCACCCGCTGGCCGCCGAGCCGGTGCTGCGCCCCTCGCTGCTGGCCGGCGCGCCGGAGGTGGGCTTCGCCGGCTGGCAGGATTTCGGCCAGAGCCTGGATCTCGCTTTCCGGCAGGAGGGGGTGGAGCGCCGCCTCGCGGTCGAGGTCGGCACCACCGTCAGCGCCGTGGCGCTGGTGCGGGAAGGAATGGGCTACGCCATCGTCGATGGCTTCGCCTGCCGCAGCCTGCCGCCGGGCCTCGTCTCGCGGCCCTTCCGCCCTGAGGTGCGGCGCGGGGTGGTGATGGCGCGCAGCCCGGCGCTGGGCAGCTCCGCCCTGCTGGACCGGCTGCGGGACATCCTGGCCGAGCTGTGCGCGGCGCCCGCCCTTCAGTCGGCGCGCGCGCCGCTCGCCTTCACCAGCGGCACCCAGTAGTCGATCTCCTCCTTCAGGAAGGCGCCGAACTTTTCCGGCGTGTAGCCGCGCATCGGCGGCAGCCCCATCTCCTGGTCCAGCCGCCGCGCCACGGCGGGGTCGGCGAGGGCTGTCTCCATGCCGGCGGCCATGCGGCCAATGATGGGCTTCGGCGTGCCGGCGGGGGCGAAGACGCCGAACCAGGAATAGGCCCTATAGCCGGGCAGCCCCGCCTCGGCGCTGGTCGGCACCTGCGGCAGCACGGAGGAGCGCTGGTCGGTGGCCATCACCAGCGCCTTCAGCGCGCCGGACTCCACATGCGGCTTCATCAGCCCGGGCACGTCGGCGGTGAAGTCCACCACCCCGGCCAGCAGGTCGTTGAACACCGGGCCGCTGCCGCGATAGGGCACGTGCACCGCCTGGGTGCCGGTCTTCTGCAGGAAGGCGACCACCGAGATGTGGCCCGAGGCGCCGTTGCCCGCGCTGCCGTAGCTGTACTTGCCCGGGTTGGCCTTCAGCAGCGCGATGAACTCCTGCAGCGTCGAGACGCCCAGCTCCCGCCGCACGCAGATGCCGATGGGCGCCAGCACGGAGGGCGCGACCGGCGCCAAATCCTTCACCGGGTCGTAGGGCAGCTTGCCGTAGAGGCCCAGCGCCAGCCCCACGGTGGAGAGCGAGGCCATGATGAAGGTGTAGCCGTCGGGCGCCGACTTGGCGACGTAGTCGGTGCCGGTGGTGCCGCCGGCGCCGGGCCGGTTCTCGATCACCACCGGCTGCCCCAGCACCTCGGAGAGCTTCTGCGTCACCAGCCGGGCGCTGACATCGGTGGCCCCGCCGGCGGCGAAGGGCACCACCATGCGCACGGGCCGGTCCGGCCAGGCCGAGGCCTGCGCCAGCGCGGCAGGCGCCAGGGCGGGCGTCGCCAGCAGAACCGGCATGGCGGCGAGCAGCCGGCGGCGGGGAAGCAGATGGTCGCGGGCCATTCAGGATTCTCCGGGGCGAGGGTTTCGCAGGATGGCGGCAGGCACCGCCAGGCTGGCTTCCACCATGGCGGCCTCCTGCCGCACGCGCGCCAGGAAGTGCCGGCGCGCCGCGGCATCCAGCCGGCTGGCGATGAAGTTGGTGGCGATGGCGGCGGTGACGGCACGGCCGGGCGGACGGATGGCGAGGCCGATCACCGCCAGCCCGGCGATCAGCGAATCATCGCTCATCAGGTATCCCTCGGAGCGCACCTGCTCCACGCGGCGGCGCACCTGCTCCGCGCTGCTGCCGAACTGCCGGTAGCGCGCCGCGTTCGCGGCCAGCACGGCCTCGATCTCCGCCGGCGTCTGGCTGGCGAGGATGGTGGCGCTGCCGGCGCCGATGCCGAGGGGCATCAGCCCGCCCACGCCCTGCGTCAGGCTCTCGATGACATAGGCGCCGTCCTGCCGGTCGGTGACCACGGCGTTCAGCCCGCTGCGGACGATCAGGAAGGTGGTCTCGCCGCTCTCGCCGGAGAGCCGCGCCAGGGCGGGGCGGCAGAGGCGGCGCAGCCCGGTGCCGTCGGCCGCCTGCCCGGCCAGCGCCACCAGCGCGGCGCCCAGCCGGTGACGCCTGCCGCCCTCCACCCGCTCCACCCAGCCATGGTGCTCCAGCGCCGCCAGCAGGCGGTGCGCGGTGGAGACGCTGAGGCCCAGCGCGCCGGCCAGGCGGGAGAGCTGCTGGCCACCCGCACCCGCCTCGCCGAGCAGCCCGAGCAGGCTCACCATCCGGTCGAGGACCTGGATGCCGGAAGTCCCGTCCAGGGGGTCGGGCACGGGTGCGTCGGGCGGGGAAGGCGCCATGGCGGCAGCATAGACAGCGTCCCGCGAGAGCAACAATTCCATAAAGTGGGAAATTCCGGAAAAGCTTCCTGCATCCTGGAAATGCACGTCGCGGCGGCCGACTTTTAGGGCTTGCCATGTTATGTTATTTCATTGCATCAGGCTGGCATGCCATCCGCACCGCTCTCCCGACGGCCGCTTCTCCTGGCCGCCGCCGGCCTGCCCTTCCTGCCGCGGCCCGCCGCCGCGCAGCCCGCCGCGGACCTGTTCCGCGTCGTCACCTCGCAGGAGATCAACGGGCTCGACCCCGCCCGCTCCGGCTATGTGTTCACCCGCATGCAGGTGCTGGAGACGCTGGTGGGCGCCGACGATGGCGGCCTGCCGGTGCCGCAGCTCGCCCGCGCCTGGACCCTGTCGGAGGACCGCCTGACCTGGCGCTTCGCGCTGCGCGAGGGCGCCCGCTTCCACGACGGCACGCCGGTCACGGCCGTGGCCGTGGCCGCCGCCCTGGAGCGCGCGCGCGGCCAGTCCGGGCTGCTCGGCACCCTGCCGGTCGAGCGCATCGCGGCCGATGACGGCGTGGTGCTGGTCCGCACCAGCCGCCCCTTCGCGCCGCTGCTGGCCTTCCTGGCCCATTACAGCGCCGGCATCCTGGCGCCCGCGGCCTTCGAGGGCCAGGCGGTGCGGGAGATGATCGGCAGCGGCCCCTACAAGGTCACCCGCCTGCTGCCGCCGCAGCGCCTGGAGGCGGCGCGCTGGGAGCGGTGGGACGGGCCGGCCCCCGCCATCGGCCGCGTCTCCTACCTGGCCGCCGGGCGTGGCGAGACCCGCGCCGCCATGGCCGAGGGCGGGCAGGCCGAGCTGGTCGCCCAGCTGGCGCCCGAGACGGTGGAGCGGCTGCGCCGCAACCCGCGCGTCGCGGTCGACGTGCGGGCCATCCCGCGCACGCGGCTGATCAAGCTGAACTGCGCCTCGCCGCTGTTCCGCGACGTGCGGGCGCGCCACGCGCTCAGCCTGGCGCTGGACCGGCAGGGCATGGCGGCGGCGCTGCTGCGCTCGCCCGCCTCGACGGCCACGCAGCTCTTCCCGCCCGCCATGGCGGAATGGCACGTGCCGGCGCTGCCGCCGCTGCGGCGGGACCTGCCGGAGGCCCGGCGCCTGCTGGCCGAACTGGGCTGGCAGCCGGGGCCGGAGGGCATCCTGCACCGGGAGGGCCGGCCCTTCGCCTTCACCCTGCGCACCTTCTCCGACCGGCCGGAACTGCCCGGCCTGGCCACCGCCATGCAGGCGCAGCTGCGCGAGGCGGGCATCGACATGGCCGTAGCCGTCGTCAACAGCGGCGAGATTCCGGCCGGGCACCGCGACGGCACGCTGGAAGCCGCGCTGATGGCGCGCAACTTCTCCCTGGTGCCGGACCCGCTGGGCACCATGCTGCAGGATTACGGGCCGGAGGGTGGCGACTGGGGCGCCATGGGCTGGTCCAGCCCCGCCCTGAACGGCGTGCTGGAGCGGCTCGGCGCGGTGGCCGACCCGGCGGAGCGCGCGGCGCTGCGCGGGCGCGCCTCGGCCATCCTGCACGAGGCGCTGCCGGTCATTCCCGTAAGCTGGTTCGATCTGGCCACGGCGGTGTCGCGCCGCGTCGCCGGCCTCGCGGTGGACCCGCTGGAACTCTCCTTCCGCATCGCGGGTGCCCGATGGGCGGGCTGATCCGGGTGCTGGGCGGCCGCGCCGTCCAGGCGGTGCTGGTGGCGCTGCTGGTCGGCACCGCCTGCTTCCTGATGGTGCGTCTGCTGCCCGGCGACATGGCCTACCGCATCGCCGCCAGCCGCTACGGCTACGACCTGGTGGACGGCGCCGCCGCCGAGGCCGTGCGGCAGGAGCTGGGCCTGGACCGGCCCTGGCCCGTGCAGCTCGGCGCCTGGTTCGGCGGCCTGCTGCGGCTCGATCTCGGCGTCTCCCTCGCCTCGGGCGAGGAGGTGGCGGAGGCGCTCGGCATCCAGCTCGGCCACACGCTGCTGCTCTCGGTCACGGCGCTGCTGTTCTCCCTGCTCATCGGGCCGCCGCTCGGCGCGCTGGCCGGGCTGCGCAGCGGCGGCTGGTGGGATGGCGCGCTGCTCGTGCTCTCCGCCGCGCTGCGCGCCCTGCCGGCCTTCGTGGTGGGCATCGGCCTGATGCTGTGGCTGGCGGTGGAGTGGGAATGGCTGCCCGTTGCCGGCGTCGGCGGCTGGCGGGAGGTGATCCTGCCGGCGCTGACGCTGGCGCTGGGCCTCGCCGCCGCCTCCTCCCGCGTGGCGCGGGACGCGGTGGCCGGGGTGGTCGCCTCCCCCTTCTTCGGCTTCGCGCGGATGAAGGGGCTGGACGATGCCACGGCCTTCCGGCGCCACGGGGTGCGCAACGCCGCCATCCCGGTGGTCGCCTATCTCGGCCTGCAGCTCGTCATCCTGATCGAGGGCGTGGTGGTGGTGGAATCCCTCTTCGCCTGGCCGGGCATCGGGCATGCGCTGGTGCACGCCGTGCTGGGCCGCGACATCCCGATGGTGCAGGGCACGGCGCTGGTGATGGGGCTGCTCTTCGTCGCCCTCAACGCCCTGACCGACCTCGCCTGCTGGCTTCTGGACCCGAGGCGCCGCGCCGCATGACCCTCTCCTCCAGGCGCCTGCTGGGCGGCGCCATGCTGGCGGCCGTGGCCGGCTTCGCCCTGCTCGGGCCGCTGCACGGGGCCGACCCGCTGCGCCAGAACCTCTCCGCCACGCTGCTCCCCCCGGGCGCTGGTCATCCGCTCGGCACCGATCATCTGGGGCGCGACATGCTGGCGCGGCTGGCCGCCGGGGCGCGGCTGTCCTTCGGCTACGCGCTGCTGGCGGCGCTGGCCGCCGCCGTGCCGGGCACGCTGCTCGGCCTGCTGGCGGCGCTGCGCCGCGGCTGGCCAGAGCGCCTGCTGCTCGGCCTGGCCGATGCGGTGCAGGCGCTGCCGGCGCTGCTGCTCGTCGTGCTGGTCACCGCCTTCGCGCCGGGCGAGTTCCTGCCGCTCTATATCGGCGTCGCCCTGGCGCTGTGGGTGGAGTTCTTCCGCATCAGCCGCAACACCGCGGCCGGCGTGCTGGCGCGGCCGCAGGTGGAGGCGGCGCGGCTGCTCGGCCTCGGCACCGCCCATATCCTGCGCCGCCATCTCTGGCCCGAGGTGGCGCCGCTGATCGCCACGCTGTTCGCCTTCGCCGCCGGCACGGCCGTCACCACCGTGGCGGCGCTGGCCTTCGTGGGCGTGGGCGCCCGCCCGCCGGTGCCCGAATGGGGCAGCATGATGACCGAGATGCTGCCCTACCACGCCGAGGCGCAGCTGGCCCTGCTGCTGCCGGCCCTGCTGATCTTCCTCACCGTGCTCGGCCTGCACCTGCTGGCGGGGCGGGAGCGCGCATGAGCCTCATCGTCGAGAAGCTCCGTATCCTCGGGCCGGAGGGCGTGCTGGTGCAGGGCGCCAGCTTCGCCCTGGCCCCGGGCGAGCCGCTGGTCCTGCTGGGCGAGACCGGCTCCGGCAAGTCGCTGCTGGCGCAGGCGGTGATGGGCACCCTGCCGCCGGGCCTGCGCGCGGAAGGCCGCATCCTGCTCGATGGCCGGGATCTGCTGCCGCTGCCGCCGCGCGAGCGCCGCGCCCTGTGGGGCCGGCGCATCGCCATGCTGCCGCAGGAACCCTGGGCGGCGCTGGACCCGACCATGCGCGCCGAGGCGCAGGTGGCGGAGGTGGACCGGCTGGTGCACCGCCATGGCGCGGCCGAGGCGCGCCGGCGCGCGGCGGCGCGGCTGGCGCATCTCGGCCTGCAGGGCGCCGGGCGGCGCTATCCCTTCCAGCTCTCCGGCGGCATGAACCAGCGCGTGGCCCTCGCGGCCACCGAGGCCGCGGGCGCCGCGCTGCTGATCGCCGACGAGCCGACCAAGGGGCTGGACGCGGCGCTGCGCGATACCGCCGGCGCGCTGCTGCGCGCCGAGGCGGAGGCGGGGCGCATGCTGCTGGTCATCACCCACGACGTGGCCCTGGCGCGCCTGCTGGGTGGCCAGGCCATGGTGATGCTGTCGGGCGCCGTGGTCGAGGCCGGCGCCCTGCCGGGGCTGCTGGAGGCGCCCCAACACGACTACACCCGCCGGCTGGTCGCCGCCGAGCCCTCCCGCTGGCAGGACTGGCCGCGCCGGCCCCTCGGCCGCGCGATCGTGGAAGGGAACGGCCTGCACAAGCGGCTGGGCGGGCGCGAATTGTTCGGCGGCCTCGACATGAGCATCGGCGAGGGGGAGGTGGTGGCCGTCGCCGGGCCCAGCGGCTGCGGCAAGACCACGCTGGGCAACCTGCTGCTCGGCCTCGCCCGGCCTGACAGCGGGCAGGTGCGGCGCGGCGCCTGGGTGGCGCCGCTCGGGTTGCAGAAGCTGTACCAGGACCCGGTCGCGGCCTTCACGCCGCACCAGACGCTCGGCCAGGGCATTGCCGAACTGCGGCGCCGGCACGGGCTGGCGGAGGACCGCGCCGCCGGGCTGCTGCCGCGCCTGCGGTTGCAGCCGGCGCTGCTCGGCCGCAGGCCGTCGGAGGTCTCGGGCGGCGAGCTGCAGCGCTTCGGCCTGCTCCGCGCGCTGCTGCTGGACCCGGCCCTGCTGTTCGCGGACGAGGCGACCTCCCGGCTCGACCCGCTGACCCAGCAGGAGGTCATGGCCCTGCTGCGGGAATGCGTGGAGGAGCGCGGCACGGCGCTGCTCCTCGTCACGCATGAGACGGCGCTGGCGGAGAAGGCGGCCGGCCGCGTGCTCCGGTTGGGCACGTGATCCGGCTGGGCACGTGCTCCGGCTGGGCGCCGCCTCCTGAACAGGGCGGCGCCGATCCGGCGGATGGGCCGCTTCAGCCGGAGATGTGCGGGGCGGAGAGGTGCCGGGCCAGGAAGTCGATGAAGGCGCGGATGCGCGCCGCCAGATGGGCGTGGCCGAGATGGAGGGCGTTGATCTCCTCCGTCTCCCCGGCATTGTAGGCTTCCAGCACCGGCACCAGCCGCCCCTGCGCGATGTCCTTCTCCACATGGAAGGCGCCGAGCCGCGCCAGGCCGAGCCCCGCCCGGCAGAGCTGCAGATGGGTGGCGCCGTTGTTCGCCTGCACATTGCCGGGCACGGCCAGGGTGTAGGCCTCCGTGCCGCCGGGGTCGCGGAAGGGCCAGCCCTCCAGGCTGCGGCGGAAGTTGAAGCTCAGGCAGTTGTGCCGCATCAGGTCCTGCGGCCGCTCCGGCACGCCGTGCCGCGCCAGATAGGCGGGCGCGGCCACGATCACCCGCCGGCTGCGCATCAGCAGCCGCGCCTTCAGCGCCGAATCCCGCAGCGGGCCGGAGCGGATGGCGATGTCGGTGCGGTCCTCCACCAGGTCCACCAGCCCGTCGCTCAGCGAGAGGTCGAGCTGCACGGCGGGGTGCAGCGCCAGGAAGGCCGGCACCAGCGGCACCACGCAGCTCACGCCGAACCCGACCGAGGCGCTGACCCGCAGCTTGCCGCGCGGCACCGCCCCGGCGCCGCTGGAGACCGCGCGTTCCGCCGCGTCGATCTCGGCCAGGATGTGCTGCGCCCGCGCCAGATAGGCCTCGCCTTCCGGCGTCAGCCGCAGCGCCCGGGTGGAACGCAGCAGCAGGCGGGCGCCCAGCCGGTCCTCCACCCGCGCCACCAGCTTGCTGACGGCGGAGGGCGAAAGCCCCAGCCGCCGCCCGGCGGCCGAGAAGCTGCCCAATTCCGCAGCCAGGGCGAAGGCTTCCATCTCGCCGGCCCGGTTGTTCATGCTGGCTCCCATTCATGAATTGAATTCACGGGCATCATGCCGAATGCCCTGATTATCAGGAGACGTGCCACGGGGCATCTGGGGCGCAACCGAATCCCCTTGCAATCCGCCCGCCGCATCCGGCGGGTGAGGAGCCTTCCATGCCCCTTGCCCTTTTCGCCCTGACCATCGCGGCCTACGCGATCGGCACCACGGAATTCGTCATCGTCGGCCTGCTGCCCACCGTGGCGCAGGATCTCGGCATCTCCCTGCCCCTGGCCGGGCTGATCGTCAGCGTCTATGCGCTGGGCGTCACCTTCGGCGCGCCGGTGCTGACGGCGCTGACCGGCCGGGCCGGGCGCAAGGCGCTGCTGCTCGGGCTGATGGCGCTGTTCGTCGCCGGCAACCTGGCCGCGGCGCTGGCGCCGGGCTACGGCACGCTGCTGGCGGCGCGCATGCTCTCGGCCTTCGCGCATGGCGTGTTCTTCTCGGTGGGCGCCACCATCGCCGCCGGGCTGGTGGCGCCTGACCGGCGCGCCTCGGCCATCGCCATGATGTTCATGGGCCTCACCGTCGCCATCGTCACCGGCGTGCCGCTCGGCACCTGGATCGGCCAGGGCTTCGGCTGGCGGGCCACCTTCCTGGCCGTGGCCGGGCTCGGCGTGGTGGCCTTCATCGCCATCGCCGCGCTGCTGCCCGCCGGCCTGCCCAAGGCGCCGCCGACGCGTCTGCTGGAGCAGGCCCGCGTGCTGGGCAGCGGCCGCCTGCTGCTGGTCTTCGCCATGACGGCGCTGGGCTATGGCGGCACCTTCGTCACCTTCACCTATCTCGCGCCGGTGCTGCAGCAGGTGGGCGGCTTCTCGGAGGGCAGCGTCAGCCTGATCCTGGTGCTCTACGGGCTGGCCATCGCCGCCGGCAACCTGGTGGGCGGCCGCGTCGCGGACCGCGACCCGGTGCGGGCGCTGACCGTGCTCTTCGCGCTCCAGGCGCTGGTGCTGGCGCTGTTCAGCCTGACCGCGCCGCTGCCCTGGCTGGCCCTGCCGACGCTGGCGGCGCTGGGCTTCCTCTCCTTCGCCAACGTGCCGGGGCTGCAGCTCTATGTGGTGCAGCTCGCCCGGCTGCACCGGCCGGAGGCGGTGGATGTCGCCTCCGCGCTGAACATCGCCGCCTTCAATCTCGGCATCGCCGCCGGTGCCTGGGTGGGGGGCTTGGTGGTGGAATCGCCGCTCGGCCTCGGCGCCACACCCTGGGTGGGGGCGCTGCTGGTGGCCGCCGCCCTCGGCCTCACCCTCTGGAGCGGTGCGCTGGACCGGCGCGCCCGCGGCGCCGCCCCGCAGCCGGCCTGACCGGCCCCCGCCCGCGGCGCGGCACTCTCCGCAGGGCGGCTCTGTTCCTGAGATTTAACAAGCGCCTAGGCTCTTGCCGAAGCGGCCCCGCCCCGGCAGAATGGGAACACATGTTCCCGTTCGCCGGGGCTGCTCAAAAGGAGGACAGAGGCATGGCCGACCAGGACAGTTCCGCGTCCCCGCCGGCCGTGCCGCAGGAGGTGCTGCAGCTCGCCGCCGGCACCCTCTCGCCCGAGGCGCTGGCGCTGCTGTCCGGGCCGGTGGGGCAGGCGGTGGCCAAGGCCGCCAACTACGCCGGCCGCGCCCTGTCCGACAACACCCGCCGCGCCTACGCCTCCGACTGGAAGGCCTTCTCCACCTGGTGCCGGGCGGGCGGCGTCTCCGCCCTGCCGGCGGCGCCGGTGGTCATCGCCGGGCACCTGGCCAGCGTCGCGCAGACGCTGGGCCGCAACAGCCTCAAGCGCCGCCTCGCCGCCATCGCCCACATGCACCGGCAGTCCGGCCATCCCTGGCAACCGGGGGACCCGGCCATCCGCGCCACGCTGCGCGGCATCTTCGCCACCCACTCCAAGCCGGTACGGCCGGCGGCGGCGCTGACCTCGGTGGAGGTGAAGCAGCTTCTCAACGTCTGCGGCACCGATCTCGCCGGGCTGCGGGACCGCGCCATCTTCCTGCTCGGCTTCGCCGGTGCCCTGCGCCGCTCCGAGCTGGTGGCGATCGACCGCGAGCATCTGCGCTTCACCACCGATGGCATGACGCTGCGCATCCCCCGTTCCAAGCGCGACCAGGAAGGGGAGGGGGCGGATCTCGGCATCCCGCGCGGCCTGCACCCGCTCTCCTGCCCGGTGCGCGCCATGGAGCAGTGGCTGGGCCGCAGCCGGATCGAGTACGGCGCGGTGTTCCGCCGCGTCACCGCCGCCGGCACCATGGAGGACCGGCTCAGCCCGCAGGGGGTGTGGCGCATCCTGCGCCGCCGCGCCGAGCGGGCCGGTCTAACGGTGGATGAGCGGGAGCGCCTCTCGCCGCACGGGCTGCGCGCCGGCTTCATCACCGAGGCCTATCTGAACGGGGCGCGGGACGAGCAGGTGATGCACCACGCCCGGCAATCGGATTTCGCGACCACCCAATCCTACCGCCGCCGCGCCAAGATCACCCAGGACAGCCCGGCGCGCCTGCTGGACCTCTGATACCGGATTCCGCGGCGAGGCGCCTGCGCCCGGATGGGCGCAGCGCCCCATGGCGCATAGCCGGGCGGAGCGCCGGCGCCTGAAGGCGGATCGGTCCCGATCCGCAAGACTTCTTGGCCCCCGCTACCCTTTTCCTGCCTGCCCCTTCCCTTCCTGCCTCCGCGCCTGTGCCAGGCGCGCCATTCCGGATGGCGGGCCGCGGCGCATTCGCGCCCGCCCGGGCGATGTTTCAAACGACAGGCAAGTTGCTTATTCCGCTAGGCAAGACGAATGTACCAACATACAGTTTGGGAAACGCCGAGCAGCGGGAGGAAGCCATGCAGAAGAACCGGCCGGGTGCGCCGTGCCGTCACGCGGGCCAGGACTGAGGCCGGCGCCATGGACACCCAGGCCCCGCATCCCGCCGCGCCCGCCCGCACCGTCCTCGGCACCGAGCACGAGCTGTTCCGCGACCAGGTGCGCCGCTTCTTCGACCGCCACATCGTCCCCTTCCATCGCCAATGGGAGCGCGACCAGCTGGTGCCGCGCGAGGTCTGGCGCCTGGCCGGCGCGCAGGGGCTGCTCTGCCCGACCATGCCGGAGGAGTATGGCGGCGCCGGCGCGGATTTCGGCTATTCCGCCGTGCTGATCGAGGAGATCGCCCGCACCAATGCCAGCGGCGTCGGCTTTCCGCTGCATTCGGACATCGTGGCGCCCTACATCCTGGCCTATGCCACCGAGGCGCGGAAGCGCGACTGGCTGCCGCGCATGGCGCGGGGCGAGCTGATCGGCGCCATCGCAATGACCGAGCCTGGCATGGGCAGCGACCTCAAGGCGGTGCGCACCACGGCGCGGCGCGAGGGCGACCACTATGTGCTGAACGGCTCCAAGACCTTCATCACCAACGGGCAGAATTCCGGCCTCGTCATCGTCGTCGCCAAGACCGACCCGGCGGCGGGGCGCAAGGGCATCAGCCTGATCTGCGTCGAGGAGGGCACGCCCGGCTTCAGCAAGGGCCGCAACCTCGAGAAGATCGGCCTGCACGCGCAGGACACCTCCGAGCTCTTCTTCGACGAGGTGCGCGTGCCGGTGGAGAACCGCCTCGGCGAGGAGGGGCAGGGCTTCCGCTACCTGATCCACAACCTGCCGCAGGAGCGGCTGATCATCGCCATCCGCGCCGCCGCCTCGATCGAGGCGATGCTGGCGGAGACGGTGTCCTATGCGCGCCAGCGGGAGGCCTTCGGCGGCACGGTGTTCGACTTCCAGAACACCCGCTTCCGCCTGGCCGACGCCAAGGCGCAGGCCACCATGCTGCGCGTCTTCGTCGATCACTGCCTGGAGCTGCACCTACGCGGCGCGCTTTCGGTGGAGATGGGCGCGAATGCCAAGCTTGTCGCCTCCGAGATGCAGAACAAGCTGCTGGACGAGTTCCTGCAGGTGCATGGCGGCTACGGCTTCATGAGCGAGTACGCCATCGGCCGTGCCTGGGCGGATGCGCGCGTCGCCCGGATCTATGGCGGCAGCTCGGAGATCATGAAGGAGATCATCGCCCGCACGCTGTAGCGCCGCGGGCGCCGCAGGCCGACCCCGGGCACACGGGGCGGCGCCAGGGAGGAGAAAGAGAAATGCAACGCAGGACCCTGCTGGGGGCCGCGGCGGCGGCCGCCTGCGTGCTGCCCGGCCTGGCCCATGCCGCGGCCGGTGCGGCACGGGCCGCCTATCCGGACAAGCCCATCCGCGTGGTGGTGCCCTTCCCGCCGGGCGGGGCCACCGACACCTGGTGCCGCCTCGTCACCGCGCCGATGGCCGAGGCGCTGGGCCAGCCTTTCGTGGTGGATTGCCGCTCCGGCGCCGCCTCGATGATCGGCAGCGAGGCGGTGGCCCGCGCGGCGCCGGATGGCCACACGCTGCTCTTCACCATCAGCAGCCTGGTGCAGAGCCCGGTGGTGTTCCGCCGCGCGCCCTACGACGCCGAGAAGGATTTCGCCCCCATCGGCCAGCTCGGCACCACCTCGCTGGTGCTGGCCTGCAACAAGGATGTGCCGGGGCGGACGCTCGCGGAATTCGTCGCCGCGGCGAAGGGGCGGAACTACAGCTTCGGCTCATACTCCCCCGCCTCGACCGGGCATGTCTTCGGCCAGCTCTTCTCCGACGTGGCGGGGCTCGGCATGACGCATGTCGGCTATCGCGGCGAGGCGCCGGAACTGCTCGACCTGATCGGCGGCAGGCTGCACTGCGCGCTGGTCAGCATGACCTCGGCCAAGGGCTATCTGCTGGACGGCACGCTGCGCCCGCTCGCCTGTCTCGGCCGCCAGCGCCTGCCGAGCCTGCCCGGCGTGCCCACCTTCGTCGAGCTGGGCTACCCGGAGGATTTCGCCTGGAGCGGCTTCGTCGGCATGCTGGCGCCGGCGGGGACGCCCGCCGCCATCGTCGAGACCCTGGCCGGCAGCTTCCGCGCCGCGACGGAGCGGGCCGAGGTGCGGCGCACCCTCGCGGAACAGGATTTCATCCTGCAGTGGCTTGGCCCGTCCGACATGGCGCGGGAGGTGCGGCGCGCCCGGCAGAGCTGGGCGGAACTGGTGGAGCGCACCGGCATCTCGGCCGAGTGACGCCCCGCGCGACAACGAAACCCACAGGGAACATGGAAACGATGACGGCTGCGACAGGCAAGCTGGCTGGCAAGGTGGCGCTGGTGACGGGCTCGGGGCGGGGCATCGGGCGCGAGATCGCGCTCAAGCTGGCCTCGGAGGGGGCAAGGCTGGTCATCAACGACCTCGATGCCGGGCCGGCGGAGGAGGCGCTGGCCGCCATCCGCGCCGCGGGCGGCGAGGCGGTGGCCTGCAACGGCAGCGTCACGGAGGCGGATTTCGGCGAGCGCATCGTCAAGGCCGCGCTGGATGCCTTCGGCGGCATCGACATCATCGTCAACAATGCCGGCTACACCTGGGACAACGTCATCCAGAAGATGACGGACGAGCAGTGGTACGCCATCATCGACGTGCACATGACGGCGCCCTTCCGCATCCTGCGCGCCGCCGCCCCCTTCATCCGGGAGGCCGCCAAGCGCGAGGCGGAGGCGGGGCAGGAGAGGTTCCGCAAGGTGGTGAACATCTCCTCCACCTCCGGCGTCTACGGCAATGCGGGCCAGGCCAACTACTCCGCCGCCAAGGCGGGTGTCGCCGGCATGACGCGGGCGCTGGCCAAGGAGTGGGGGCGCTACAAGGTCAACGTCAACGCCGTGGCCTTCGGGCTGATCATGACGCGGCTGACCGAGGCGGCGGCGGGCGAGGGCGCCTCCATCGACATCGAGGGCCGCGCGATCAAGGTGGGCGTCAACCCGCAGGTGCTGAAGAACGCCGAGGCGCTGATCCCGCTCGGGCGCGGCGGCACGCCGGCCGAGGCGGCGGGGGCGGTCTACCTGCTCTGCATCCCGGAATCCAACTATGTCAGCGGGCAGACGCTGGTGGTGGGGGGCGGGCGGCCATGAGCGCACCGCCCGGCCGGCGCGCGGCGCTGGCCCTGGCGGGCGGCGCCGCGCTGGCGCGGCCTGTGCCGCTGCGCGCCGCGCTGCCCGAGCGGCCCATCCGCCTGGTGGTGCCCTGGCTGCCCGGCGGCACGGCGGACAGCCATTTCCGCCTGCTGGCCGAGCTCGCCTCGCAGCGCCTCGGCCGCACCGTGCTGGTGGAGAACAAGCCCGGCGCCAGCGGCACGCTGGGCGGCCAGATGATGGCCAACGAGGCGCAGGGCGACGGCACGCTGATCGGCCAGATCCCGGTCACCCTGTTCCGCTACCCCGCCATGACGAAGCGCCCGACCTTCGACCCGGTGAAGGACTTCACCTACATCATCCATCTCACCGGCTACCTGTTCGGCGTGGTGTCGAGGCCGGACGCGCCCTGGCGGGACTGGGCCGGGCTGATCGACCACGCGAGGCGCAACCCGGGCCGCGTCACCTATGGCACGCCCGGCGTCGGCAGCTCGCTGCACATCACCATGGAGCGGATCGGCGAGCTGGCGGGGGTGCAGTGGGTGCATGTGCCCTTCCGCGGCGGGCCGGACAACATCCAGGCCGCGCTCTCCGGCCAGACGCATCTGGCGGCCGATTCCAGCAGCTGGGCGCCGCTGGTGCTGGAGGGGCGGATGCGCCTGCTCTGCACCTGGGGCGCGGAGCGGGCGAAGCGCTTCCCCGGGACGCCGACGCTGCGCGACCTCGGCCTCGACATCGTCTCGGACTCGCCCTACGGCATCGGCGGCCCGCGCGGCATCCCGGCCGCGACGGTGTGCGTGCTGCACGACGCCTTCAAGGACGCCCTGCACGACCCGCGCTCCGTCACCGCGCTGGAGCGCTTCGACATGGCGCTGCGCTACATGGACAGCGAGACCTACGCCGCCTTCGCCCGCCGCCTCTATGCGGAGGAGAGCGCGACGGTGAGGCGGCTCGGCCTGCAGATCGACTGAGCGCAGGAGGAGGAGGGCGCGCCTCAGTGCACCTGGCGCGTCCCCTCCTGCCAGAAGCCCGCGCGCAGCGCCTTCTTGTCGATCTTGCCGATCGGCGTGGTGGGCAGGGCGTCCACCAGCACCACCGTCTTCGGCGCCTGCACGGCGCCCTTCAGCGCCCGCACATGCGCGGCCAGCGCCGCTTCCTCCGGCCGCCGCCCCTGGCGCGGCACGACGAAGGCCTGCACCCGCTCCCCCCAGCGCGCATCCGGCACGCCGATCACCGCCGCCGCCGCCACGTCCGGGTGGGTGGCCAGCGCATCCTCCACCTCGCGCGGATAGACGTTGAAGCCGCCGGAGATGATCATGTCCTTCCGCCGGTCGACGATGTGCAGGTAGCCCTCCTCGTCCTCGCGCGCGATGTCGCCGGTGTGCAGCCAGCCATGGCGCAGCGCCTCCGCCGTCTCCTCGGGGCGCCTCCAGTAGCCGCGCATCACCAGCCGGCCGCGCACGCAGATCTCGCCCGGCGTGCCGCGCTCCACCGGCGTGCCGTCCTCGGCCAGCAGCTTCACCGCCACCCCCGCCATGGGCTGGCCGCAGGCGGAGAGCCGCTCCGGCCGCGCCGGGTCGTGCTCCGCCCGGCGCAGCAGGCAGACGGTGTTGGGTGCCTCCGTCTGGCCGTAGAGCTGCATGAAGACGGGGCCGATGCGCTCCATCGCCTCCAGCAGCGTGGCGGGGGCGATGGGGGCGGCGCCGTAGATGAAGGTCTCGAGCGTCCGGGTGCGGGCGCGGGAGAGGCGCGGCTCGGCCAGCAGGGCGCGGATCATGGTCGGCACGCCGAAGGCGCAGTTGATGCCTTCCGCCTCGATGCAGCGCAGATAGGCCTCCGGCTCGAAGCCGCCCAGAACATGCACGGTGCCGCCGCGCAGCAGGGCGGGCACCACCAGCGAGCCGGCGGCGTGGCTCAGCGGCGTCGCCAGCAGCATGCGCGGCACGGCGGGCCAGTCATACTCGGCCAGCATCATCGTGGCGCATTGCACCAGGGCGCGGTGCGGCAGCATCACCCCCTTGGGCTGGCCCGTGGTGCCGCCGGTGTAGCTGATCTGGCCGAGACCCTCCTCATCGCCGATCGGGTCGAAGGGCGCGTCGGACTCCGCCCCGGCGGCGGCGAGCAGATCCCGGGCGCCGCCGCCGCCCAGCGAGAGCACCAGGCCGCAGCCGGACGCTTCCGCCGCCGCATGGGCGCGCCCCGCCTCGGCAGGGTCGTGCACCAGCAGGCGGATCTCGGCGTCGCGCAGGATGTGGGCGAGGTCGGCGGGGCCGGCCAGCCGGTTCAGCGCCGTGTAGCGGCAGCCGATGAGCTGCGCCGCGGTGCGCAGCATGAACACCTCCGGCCGGTTGGCCATCAGCGCCGAGACGCCCTCGCCCGGGCGCAGGCCGAAGCCCTGCAGCGCCCGCGCCAGGGCATGGATGCCCGCCGCCACATGCCGGCGGGACCAGACCTGCCCCTCCTGCACGAAGGCCGGCCGCTCCGGGTTGCGCCGCAGCCCGAGCAGCGCGAGATGGCCCATGGTGATGCCGGCCTGTGCCGTGCCCTGTGCCATGCCTTGGGCCGTGGGGCCGCTCATTCGGGCTGGATCCCGGCGGCCTGGATGAGGCGCCGGTTCAGCGCGGCCTCGCGGGTCAGCCGGTCCATCAGCGCCTCGGGGCCCGGGGTGGCGGGCACCAGGCCGAGCCGGTCCAGGCGCGCGCGGGCCTCGGGCGCGGCGAAGGCCTCCGTCGCCGCGCGCTCCAGCTTCGCCAGGATGGCGGGCGGCGTGCCGGCCGGCGCCGAGAGGGTGAACCAGCCGCTGCTGACGAAATCCTTCTGGCCCAGCTCCGCCAGCGTCGGCACCGCCGGCAGGGCGGGGCTGCGCGCGGTGGAGGGGATGGCCAGCGCCCGCAGCCGCCCGCTTGCCACATGCGGCCGCGCCGGCGCGAAGGTGGAAAACATCAGGTCCGTGCGGCCGGCGATGGTGTCGGTCAGCGCGGGGGGCGAGCCGTTGTAGGGCACGTGCAGCAGCTCGGTGCCGGTGCGCGCCATCAGGTCCACCATCATCAGGTGGGCGGTGGTGCCGACGCCCCAGGTGGCGAAGGAGAGCTGCCCCGGCCGCTGCCGCGCCGCCGCCAGCAGCGCCTCCAGGCTCTCCCAGCGCGGGTTCGCCACGAGCAGGAACTGCGTGTCCGAGATCATGGTGATGTGCGCGAAATCCTTCACCGCGTCATAGCCCGGGTCGCGCAGCGCGTAGGGGGCGGTGGTGAAGGTGACCACGGTGCCCATCAGCAGCGTGTTGCCGTCCGGCTTCGCCCGCGCCACGTGCCGCGCGGCCAGCGTGGTGGAGGCGCCGGGCTTGTGCTCCATGACGAAGGTGCCGCCGAGCCGCGCGGAGAGCCCCTGCGTCAGCACCTGGGCCAGCACGTCCGGCGCGCCGCCGGGGGCGTAGGGCAGGGCGATGCTGACCGGCTGGCTGCCCGGATAGGGCGTGTCCGCTGCCGCGCCGCGCGGCAGGGCGGGCGCCGCCAGCACGCCCCCGAGCCCGGCCAGGGCCGCTCGCCTGGACAAAGCGTGATGCCGCATCCGTCTTCCTCCCATGCTCCGGTTCGTGCCGGGCTTGTCGGCGCCCAGCCTGCGGCAGGGATCGGATGCGAGTCAATTCCGCTGTGCGATCCGGAAAAACCATGGAGCGGGACATTGACGCATTGCAGCGGAATGCCGCAGGCTCCCCCACGACCGGCGACGCAGAGCGCCGGCATGAGGAGAAGGGTTCGAGCCATGGCGCATCTGGCACGCTGGGCGCAGCTTCAGCCCGACAAGGTGGCGGCGCATTTCCCCGATGACGGGACGGCGCTGACCTTCGCGGCGCTGGATGCGCGGGCCAACCGCCTGGCGCAGTGGCTGATCGGCCTCGGGCTGCGGCCGGGGGACGGCATCTCGCTGCTGCTGGAGAACGGCCCGGCGCTGCTGGAGCTGGCCCATGCCGCGCGCCGCGCCGGGCTCTACTACACGCCGCTGAGCACGCATCTGCGCGTGCCCGAGATCGCCTACATGCTGGCCGACAGCGATGCGCGGCTGCTGATCGTCAGCCCTGCTTTGGCCGGGCTGGCGGCGGAGGTGGCGGCGGATGCGGCGCTCGCCGCGCTGCCGCGCTGCGCCACGGGGGAGGGGCTGCCCGGCTACCGCTCGGTAGAGGCGGAGCTGGCTTCCTACCCCATGCCCGCGCCGCTGCCGGAACGCCCGGTGGGGCGGGATTTCCTCTATTCCTCCGGCACCACGGGGCTGCCCAAGGGCATCCGGCGCGACCTGCTGCCGCCCGAAAAGCGCGGCGCGCCGGACTGGTCGCCCGGCTGGGTGGCGACCTACGGCATCGGCCAGGACAGCGTCTATCTCTCGCCCGCGCCGCTCTACCACGCCGCGCCGCACCGCTACGTGATGCGCACGCTCGACCGCGGCGGTACGGTGGTGGTGATGCGGAAGTTCGACGCCGCCCGCAGCCTGGCGCTGATCGAGCGCCATCGCGTGACGCACAGCCAGTGGGTGCCCACCATGTTCACCCGCCTGCTGGCGCTGCCCGAGGCAGAGCGGAGGGCGCACGACCTGTCCAGCCACCGCGTCGCCATCCATGCCGCCGCGCCCTGCCCGCGCGCGGTGAAGCAGGCGATGATCGACTGGTGGGGGCCGGTCCTCGTCGAATACTACGCCGGCTCGGAATCCATCGGCGGCACGGTGATCGACAGCCATGACTGGCTGCGCCGCCCCGGCTCGGTGGGCCGGGCGCTGGAATGCCGGCTGCACATCCTGGGGCCGGAGGGGGAGGAGCTGCCGCCCGGCGAGGTCGGCGGCATCTGGTTCTCGGGAGGGGCCACCTTCCGCTACCACAACGCGCCCGAGAAGACCGCCGCCGCCTTCGACAGCCAGGGCCGCGCCACCTATGGCGATCTTGGTCATGTCGATGAGGAAGGCTTCCTCTACCTCAGCGACCGGCGGGCCGACCTGATCCTGTCAGGCGGCGTGAACGTCTATCCGTGGGAGATCGAGCAGGTTCTGCTGCGCCACCCGGCCGTGGCCGAGGCCGCCGTGATCGGCGTGCCGGACGCGGATTTCGGCGAGGTGGCGCGCGCCGTGGTGCGCGCCGCCGTGCCCGTCACGCCGACGCTGGAGGAGGCGCTGGTGGCGCATTGCCGCGCCCACCTGGCAGGCCCCAAGGTGCCGCGGCGCATCGATTTCGCCGAGGAACTGCCGCGCAGCGAGACCGGCAAGCTGCTGCGCCGCGTGCTGAAGGAGCGCTACCGCGATGCGCTCCCCGTTGCCTGAGATGACCCACAAGGAGACTGGCATGGCCCTGCCCGCCGGGCGACCGCGCCCCGAGCCCACGCCCGAGACGCAACATTTCTGGGATGGCACCAAGGCCGGCGAGCTGCGCCTGCAACGCTGCCAGACCTGCGAGAAGGCCTACTTTCCGCCGCGCCCCTTCTGCCCCGGCTGCGGCGCGCGGGAAGTCTCGGTCTTCGCCGCCAGCGGACGTGCCACGCTGCACAGCTACGTCATCCATCACCGCAAGGTGCCGGGCTTCGAGCCGCCCTATGCCATCGCCGTGGTGGAGCTGGAGGAGGGGCCGCGCATGATGACCAACATCGTCGATTGCCCGCAGACGCCCGAGGCGCTGCAACTGGACATGAAGCTGGAAGTGGCCTTCACGCCGATGGATGACGAGATCACCCTGCCGCTGTTCCGGCCGGCGCAAGGAACACCGGCGGGAGAGCGGGCATGAGCATCGCTCCTGGTTCGATCGCGATCGTCGGCGCCGCCGAGAGCACGCGCATCGGCAGCGTGCCCGAGATGTCGCAGATCATGCTGCACGCCGACGCGGCGCTGAACGCCCTGGCCGATGCCGGGCTGAAGCCCTCCGACATCGACGGCGTGGCCTGCACCGGCGCGATGATGACGCAGCAGGTGGCGCACTATCTCGGCATCACGCCGAAATGGGTGGACGGCACCAGCGTCGGCGGCTGCTCCTTCATGCTGCATGTGCGCCACGCCGCCGCCGCCATCCATGCCGGCTACTGCAACACCGTGCTGATCACGCATGGGGAGAGCGGCAAGTCCCGCATCAACGCCACGCCCCGCCCGCCGGAGCCGCAGAGCCTGAACGGGCAGTTCGAGGCGCCCTTCGGCCCCTTCGGCCCGCCGACGCTCTTCCCCATCCCCGTGCTGCGCTACATGAAGACCTATGGCGTGACGCATGAGCAGCTCGCCATGGTCGCCGTGGTGCAGCGGGAATGGGCCTCGCGCAACCCGCGCGCCGCGCAGCGCGACCCGATCACGGTCGAGGACGTGCTGGGCAGCCGGATGATCGCCTATCCGTTCCGGCTGCTGCAATGCTGCCTGGTGACGGATGGCGGCGGCGCCCTCATCCTCACCCGCGCCGACCGCGCGAAGGACTTCCCGCAGCGGCCCGCCTACATCCTCGGCTCGGGCGAGAGCGTGGAGACCAACATGATCAGCCAGATGGAGGATTTCTGTTCGTCGCGCGCCTTCCGCGTCGCCGGCCCCGAGGCGTTCCGCAGCGCGGGCATCACGCATGCGGATGTGGACCACCTGATGATCTACGACGCCTTCGCCCATCTGCCGCTCTACGGGCTGGAGGATCTGGGCTTTGTCGGCCGCGGCGAGGCAGGGGCCTTCATCGAGGAACGCAATACCGCGCCGGGCGGCAAGCTGCCGATGAACACCAATGGCGGCGGCCTCTCCTACACCCACACCGGCATGTACGGCATGTTCGCGCTGCAGGAGAGCGTGCGCCAGGTGCGCGGCACCGCGCCGGCGCAGGTGGAGGGCGTGAACATCTCGGTCTGCCATGGGGTCGGCGGCATGTTCTCGGCCAGCGGCACCATCGTGCTGGGGCGGGAGCGGCCATGACGCCCGCGGAGGCGCTGGCCTCCCGCCGCAGCGTGCGGGGCTTCCTGCCCCGCCCGGTGCCGCGCGAGACGGTAGAGCGCATCCTGACGCTTGCCGCGCGCGCGCCGAGCGGCAGCAACATCCAGCCCTGGAAGCTGCATGTGCTGGCGGGCGCCACCCTCGCCCGCGTCACCGCCGCGCTGCGCGCCGCGCACGAGGCGGAGGAGCCGAGCCGGCGGGACTACGAATACTACCCGACGAAGTGGCGCTCCCCCTATGTGGAGCGCCGCCGCCAGCTCGGCTGGCAGCTCTACGGCCTGACCGGCGTGCAGAAGGGCGACCGCGCCGCCGGCAAGCGGCAGGAGGGGCGCAACTACGACTTCTTCGGCGCGCCGGTGGGCCTCGTCTTCACCATCGACGACGATCTGGAGAAGGGGAGCTGGCTGGATTACGGCATGTTCCTGCAATCCATCATGCTCGCGGCGCGGGGGGAGGGGCTGGACACCTGCCCGCAGGCCGCCATCGCCAACTACCCCGACATCCTGCGGCATGAGCTGGGCATCCCGGCGAGCGAGGTTGTGCTCTGCGGCATGGCGCTGGGTTGGGCGGACCCGGAGGAGCCGGCCAACCGCCTCGCCTCGGAGCGCGAGAAGCTGGCCGTCTTCACCACCTTCCACGACCCCGGCTGAGGCTTCAGCCGGCGGCCCGCGCCAGGCGCCCGCCCGTGGCGTTGTGGCGCGTGGCCAGCCACAGCAGCCAGCCGATGACGGTGATGTTCAGCAGGTTCCAGGCCAGCCCATGCACGAAGGCGGCGTGGTAGCCGCCGCTCCAGTCGAAGATGCGGCCCGCCAGCCAGCCGCCCAGCGCCATGCCGAGCAGCGTCGCCATCAGCGTCTTGCCGACGCGCTCGCCCGCCTCGGCGGCGGGGAAGTGCTCGCGCACCACGATGGCGTAGCTCGGCACCAGCCCGCCCTGGAACAGGCCGAACAGCGCCGAGATGACGTAGAGCGAGAGCAGCCCGTCGAACAGCGCGTAGAGCACCAGCGCCACGCCCTGCAGCACCGAGCCCAGCAGCAGCGTGCGCAGGCCGCCGATGCGGTCCGCCACCCAGCCGGAGGCGACGCGGCTGACGATGCCGCAGGCCAGCATCAGCGCCAGCATCTGCGTGCCCCGCGCCACGCCGTAGCCGAGGTCGCCGCAATAGGCGACGATATGCACCTGCGGCGTGGCCATGGCGACGCAGCAGGCGATGCCCGCCACCCAGAGCGACACCTGCAACGCCGCCGGCGAGAGCGGCAGCGTGCCGCCGGCGGGCCGGGCCACCGGCATGGCCGCGGGCGGGGGCGCCGTGCCGGCGGCGGGGCGCACCGCCGGCCGCCGCAGCGTCCAGGCCAGCGGCACCAGCACCACGATGCAGGTGAGGCCGATGGCCAGATGCGCCGCGCGCCAGCCCTGCGCCGCCATCATCTGCTGCATCACCGGCGGCCAGAAGGCGCCGGCCAGATAGTTGCCGGCGGCGCAGACGGCGATGGCGGTGGCCCGGTGCCGCCGGAACCAGTGCGAGACCTCCGCCATCAGCGGCCCGAAGCCGATCGAGCTGGCGGCGCCGATCAGCAGCCCCTGCGCGAGTGCGAACTGCCAGAGGTTCTGCGCCGCCGCCGCGCCGGCATAGCCCAGCCCGAGCGCGATTCCGGCCACCGCCAGCGGCCGCGCCAGGCCGAACCGGTCCACGGCGCGGCCGAAGGCCACGCCGCCAAGCGCGAAGCCCACCATGGTGAGAGTGTAGGGAAGGGAGGCGGCGGCGCGGGAGATGCCGAACTCGGCCTCCACCGCCGGCAGCGCCACCACCACCGACCACATGCCGACGCCGCCCACCGTGGCCGCCAGCGTGGCCAGCGCCAGCCGCAGCCAGGAGAGGCGGGAATCCGCCGTGATGTGAACCATTCGCTTCCCGCCCCGCATTGCCCCCGCAGCCTCGGGGCGGGGCGGGCCAGCGTCAATCCCGGCTTGCCTTCCCCGGCAGCATGCCGGCCAGGCTGGAGGCGGCGCCATCCCCTTCCTCCCCGGGCGGGCGACTGCCCAGCACGCTCAGCGTGCCATCGGTCTCCAGCACCACGGCCAGGGCCTGCTCCGGGCCCGGCACGCCCGCGGCGCGCAGGGCGGAGAGCACCTCGTCGCGCGTCACGCGCTGGGCGCGCAGGGCGGCATCAAGGAAGCGGCCCTTGTGCAGCAGGAGGCTCGGCTCGGATTTCACCAGCGCATCGAAGCGGGTGGAGCGCACCGAGAGCCAGGCCACGGCATATTGCAGCCCGGCCAGCAATGCGAAGGCGAGCACCCCCTCGGCCAGGGCCACGGAGTTGTTGAGCAGCACGGTGGCCAGGGTGGAGCCGAGCGCGACGGTGACGATCAGGTCGAAGGCGTTGAGCTTGGCCAGGGTCCGCTTGCCGGAGAGGCGCAGCAGGAACACCAGCGCGGCATAGGCCAGGGTGCCCACCACCAGCACCCGCAGCAGCCCGAACCAGGACTCGAAGAACATACACGGCCTTTCATGAGGAAGGGCGGAGGGATGGCACCCTCCGCCCCGGCATTAACTTTCGGCTCGCGGCGGGCTCAGCCGCCCCGGCTCTGCTGCCAGAACCTGTCGATCTCCTGGCGCCGCTGCTGGCCCGCCCCGCCATCGGCGAAGCTGTCCGGATCGACGGACGGCGCCTTCTCCAGCTGCGCCTCGCTCATCGGCAGCACGAAGGAATCCATCTGCGGCGTGGCGCGCAGCCGTGCCCAGGGCACCGCGATGTAGTCCTCCCCGAGGCCGAGGAAGCCGCCGCGCGAGAGGATCACATAGCCGATCTCGCCCGTGCCGGGGTTGAGGACGACATCCTCGACGCTGCCCAGGCTCTCGTCCTGCGGGTTGCGGACATCGGTGCCGGTGATGGTATCGGCGCGGAAGTTCCGCCGCATCTCCGTCACGGGCTGGGCCGCGGCCAGCTGCTGTTGGCGATAGGAGACCATCTGCCCAGGCTCGACGCCCGCCTCGCGGAGCTGGCCGGCATATTCGCCGTAGACGCTGCGTACCTGGCCCAGCACGGTCTGGCAGGCCTGCTCCTCGCCACGCTGCGCCAGCACGGCGGCGGCACGGTAGAGCGTGCCCAGCTCCTGCGCCGGCGGGGTGTTCCAGTTGAGGCCGCCCCAGGGGGCGGTGCCGCCGCTGGCCATGGTGGCGCGGTTGGCGCTGCCATCCGCCGCGCCTGCCGTGCCGCGCGCGGCCGGGCTGCCGGTGCCGGGGTTGGCGCCGCCGGCCGCCGGCGTGCCGCCCTGGCGGGCCGCCTGCATGTTGGAGGGCGCGCCGCGCGAGCCATCCACCCGCAAGGCAGCCGTGTTGTTCCAGCCATAGCCCTGGCGGTAGCCGGTCAGCCAGTAGCCTTCCTTCTCCACCCTGTCGCGGAAGGCGGTAAGGTCCTGCCGGCATTGCTGCGCCACCTGGCGGCCCTGCATCGCCTGGTCCTGGCCTGCCTTGCCCTGGACCGGCTTGCCCTGGACTGGGTTGCCCTGGCTCGTCTTGCCCTGGGCGCTCTGTCCCGACGAAGCCTGGCTCTGGCCGGTCTTCTCGCCAGCGGAGCTGGCGGGCTGGGCGCTGGCCAGCCAGGGGGCCAGGCAGGCCACCGCCAGAACGGAACCGGACAGCAGAGTTTTCGTGGCCATGTGCGTCTCCCTTGTGCGTGTCGCTGCACCCTCGGGTGCGGGGGAGGCGTCCGCGGTCGCGTCCACCTGAGCGAGAGACAACCAGCCGAGGCGCACCGGGTTCGGCAATTGGGGCCAAAAAAAGGCAGAAGCGCCCCATTTCGCCCAAATCAGGCCCAGCCGCTTCTCAGAAGCCCAGCAGCGGCGCCACCATGCGGGAGAGATGCGCGATGCGGGGGCCGAGCTCCTTTTCCAGCCGCGCCTGGTCCAGCATGTAGCCGGGCGCGCCGATGTTCATGGCCATGATGGTGGTGCCGTCCAGCGAGACCAGCGGCGCGCCGGCGGTGCGCACATCCGGCTGCCACTCGCCATCGACGATGCAGAAGCCGCGCGCCTGCACCTGGGCGATGCCGTCCAGCACGCGCGGCTTCAGCTCGGCCCAGGCGGCGCCATAGCGGCGGGCGAGGCGCTCCAGCAGGTAGTCCCGCTCCGTCTCGCCCAGCGCCGCCAGGAAGGCGCGGCCCAGCGCGCTGCGTGCCATCTCCACCCGGCTGCCAATGCCGAGCCGCAGCGTGGCCAGCGCGCTGGAGGCGGTGTTCTCCACATAGATCATCGAGAGCCGGTCGCGGCTGGCGAGGCCGACGGCGGTGCCGGTCTCCTGCGCCAGCTGCCGCATGTGGTCATGCGCCGCCTGCCGCACGCGCAGATTGGCCAGCACCGGATAGCCCAGCGCCAGCAGCGCCGGCGCCGGCTCGTAGCGCCCCTGCTTGTGCAGCACGCGCAGGTAGCCAAGCTCGGCCAGGGTATAGGTGAGGCGGGAGACGGTGGGCTTGGGCAGCCCGGTGAGCGCCGCGATCTCCCCCACGCCCAACGGGCCGCGCCCCGGCTCGAAGGCGCGCAGCACTTCCATGCCGCGCGCCAGCGCCCAGACGAAGCGGCGGTCGCTGGCATAGTCGGCGCTGACATCCTCCTGGTCATAGACCAGCCGCACGGCGGAACGGGAGGCAGCCAGGACGGCCGGAGCCTTGGCAGCGGGCGCCTTGGTGGCGGGTGCCTCGGCAGAGGGCGCCCCGGCCGGGGCGGGGCTCCGCCGGGGGCGGCTGGCGGAAGGCTTGGGCGGCACGCGGGTCACTCCTCGGCTCGGGCGGCCGTTCTTCCATAGCACGGCCCTGCCTCTGCAACATGGCGTCAACGTTTCGCTTGGCAAGACGAATGCGTCGCCCTACGGTCCCCGGCAACGAAAACGCGGCGGCGGCTGGGGATCTGCGCGGTCCCGCCCCCGCCTTGCGGAGGAGACCGATCCATGCCCCTTCCCGCCGCCTTCGAGGGCCGCCTGGCCCTGCCGGCCGTGGCCGCGCCGATGTTCCTGGTCTCCGGCCCGGACATGGTGGTGGAGACCTGCCGCGCCGGCGTCGTCGGCACCTTCCCCTCGCTGAACCAGCGCAGCAACGAGGGATACGCCGCCTGGCTGGCGGAGATCGGGGAGCGGCTGGCGCAGGCGCCGGGTGCTGCGCCTTATGGCGTCAACCTCATCGTCCACCGCAGCAACAAGCGGCTGGAGGCGGATCTCCGGACCACCGTGGCGCACAAGGTGCCGCTGGTCATCACTTCGCTCGGCGCGGTGGCCGAGGTGGTGCGGGCGGTGCACGGCTATGGCGGGCTGGTGTTCCACGATGTCATCAACACCCGCCACGCCGAGAAGGCGATCGAGGCGGGGGTGGACGGGCTGATCGCCGTCTGCAACGGCGCCGGCGGCCATGCCGGCACGCTGAACCCCTTCGCCTTCCTGTCCGAGTTGCGCGGCATGTTCGACGGCACGCTGCTGCTGGGGGGTGCCATCAACACGGGGCGGCAGGTGGCGGCGGCGCGGCTGATGGGGGCGGACCTCGCCTATATCGGCACCCGCTTCGTGGCCACGCAGGAGAGCATGGCGCCGGCCGAGTACCGCCGCATGATCCTCGAGGCGCGGGCGAAGGACATCCTCTACACCGCCGCCATCAGCGGGGTGAAGGCGAACTTCCTGCGCGCCAGCATCGCCGCCGCCGGGCTGGACCCGGATGCGCTGGACGAGGCCACGCCGCTCAACGTCTCCGACCATGAGAGCCGGCCCTGGAAGAACATCTGGTCGGCCGGCCACGGTGTCGGCGGCATCGAGGACGTGCCCGGCGTCGCCGCCCTCTGCCAGCGCCTGGCCGCCGAGTACCGCGTCGTGGCCCCGGCCGGGTTCGCCATGGCCGCCGAGTAAAAGCCCCCATCCCGGGCCGGACGGGGCCGCGCAAGAGCCCTGCTGCCCCTCCGCCGTTCCAGGGAGGAACATCCATGCCCATCGCTCCGCCCACCCTGCCGCGCCGTGCCCTGCCGGGCCTGGCGGCGGGGCTCGCCCTGCCGCGCCTGGCCCGCGCCGAGGCCGGATTCCCGAGCCGCCCCGTCAGCATCCTGGTGCCCTTCACCGCCGGCGGCACCACCGACCAGCAGATGCGCGCCCTGGCCGAGGGCGCCACGCGCCGGCTGGGGCAGCCGGTGATCATCGAGAACCGCCCGGGCGGCGGCGGTACGCTGGGCGTCGCCGCCACGGCCAAGGCACGGCCGGATGGCCACACCCTGGCGCAGATGATCACCCCCGCCATGCGGCTGGCCATGCTGCAGCCCATGTTCTACGACGTGCTGCGGGATTTCTCGCCGGTCATCCACCTCACCGGCTATTTCTTCGGCCTTGCCGTGCGCGCCGACGCGCCCTGGGAGAGCTGGCGGGACTTCGTCCGGGCGGCGCGGTCGAGGCCGGGGCAGCTCAGCGTCGGCAACAGCGGCGCCAATGGCACGCTGCATCTGGGCATGCTGGAGCTGGGGCTGCGCGAGGATGTGCAGTTCAACCACGTGCCCTTCCGCGGCGAGGCGGACACCATCCCGGCGCTGCTCGGCGGGCATGTCGATGCCGTGGCGAACAGCGCCGGCCTCGGCGAGCTGGTGGACAATGGCAAGGCGCGCTGGCTGAACGTCTGGACCGCGCAGCGCTCCCGCCGCTGGCCGGATGTGCCGACGCTGGTGGAGCTGGGCTATGACGGCATGGTCATCACCTCGCCCTACGGGCTGGTGGGGCCGGCGGGGATGCAGCCGGCGGTGGTCGGCCGGCTGCACGACGCCTTCCGCGCGGCGATGGACGACCCGGCGCACCGCGCCGTGCTGCAGAAGGCTGACATGGTGGCGGAGTATCTGGGGCCGGACGAGTATGCCGCCGCCCTGCGCGCCCAGGTGGAGCGCGAGCGCGCCCTGCTGCGCCGCCTGAAGCTGCTCGCCGCGTGAGCGGGGCGGGTGAGGGGGGTCCGCTGGCCGGCCTCCGCGTGGTGGAGATGGCGGGCATCGGCCCCGCGCCGCTGGCGGCGATGCTGCTGGCCGGGCTCGGCGCCGAGGTGGTGCGGCTGGACCGCCCCGCCGCCCCCGGCCGCGCCATGCCGATGGCGGCGCGGCACGATGTGGTGGGGCGCGGCCGCCGCGCCGTGGCGCTGGACCTGAAATCCCCGGGCGGGGTGGCGCAGGCGCTGGAGCTCGCCGCCGCGGCCGATGTGCTGATCGAGGGCTTCCGCCCCGGCGTGATGGAGCGTCTGGGGCTGGGGCCGGCGCCCTGCCTCGCGCGCAATCCGCGCCTCGTCTACGGGCGGATGACGGGCTGGGGGCAGGAGGGGCCGCTGGCACAGAGCGCCGGGCACGACATCAACTATCTCGGCCTCACCGGCGTGCTGCACGCCATCGGCCGCGCGGGAGAGCGCCCGGTGCCGCCGCTCAACATGGTGGCGGACTATGGCGGCGGCACGATGATGCTGCTCTTCGGCCTGCTCGCGGCGCTGCGGGAGAGGGAGCGCTCGGGCCGTGGCCAGGTGGTCGATGCCGCGATGACCGACGGCGTGGCGGCGCTCTCCGCCTTCTTCCACGGGCTCCGCGCCGCCGGCCACTGGTCGCTGGAGCGCGGGGCCAACCTGCTCGATGGCGGCGCCCCCTTCTACGACACCTACGAGACGGCGGATGGCCGCTTCCTGGCGGTCGGCTGCCTGGAGCCCGCCTTCTTCGCCGAGATGGCGCGGCGCCTCGGGCTCGATGCGCGCT
>NZ_JCACVY010000032.1:0-30610 GCF_058833935.1 Roseomonas sp. TS2
GCCAGCCCTTCCTCGGCGAGCCGCTGGGCTGCGCCATGAACATCTTCCGCCGCGCCGGCATCGAGGCGGGGCAGACCGTCGCCATCATCGGCATCGGCTTCCTGGGCGCCATCCTGACACGGCTGGCGACGCAGGCGGGGGCACGGGTCATCGCCATCTCGCGCCGCGCCTCCTCGCTGGACCTGGCGCGGCGCATGGGCGCGGCCGAGACCATCCCGCTGGAGGACCACCACGGCATCATCGCGCAGGTGAAGGCGCTGACGGAGGGCCGCTTCTGCGAGCGGGTGATCGAGGCCGTCGGCAAGCAGTGGCCGCTGGACCTGGCCGGCGAGCTGACGGCCGAGCGCGGCCGGCTGGTCGTCGCCGGCTACCACCAGGACGGGCCGCGGCAGGTCAACATGTGGCTGTGGAACTGGCGCGGCATCGACGTGATCAACGCGCATGAGCGGGACCCCGAGATCTACATGGCGGGCATGCGGGAGGCGCTGGAGGCGGTGGCATCGGGCCGGCTGGACCCGGCGCCGCTCTACACCCACCGCTTCCCGCTCGACCGCCTGGCCGAGGCGCTGGACGCCACGCGGGACAGGCCGGACGGCTTCCTCAAGGCCGTGGTGACCATGCCGGAGGGAACGGCGCCATGAGCCGCCCGCGCATCGGCTTCCTCGGCATCGGCTGGATCGGCCGGCACCGCATGCAGGCCATCGCGGAGACCGGCCTGGCCGAGATCGCCGCCATCGCCGACCCCAGCCCCGCCATGCTGGAGGAGGCCACGCGGCTGGCCCCCGGCGCCCGCCGCGCCGGCGGGCTGGAGGAACTCCTGGCGCAGGAGCTCGACGGGCTGGTGATCGCCACCCCCAGCGCCCTGCACGCCGAGCAATCGGCCCAGGCCCTGCGGCGCGGCGTGGCGGTGTTCTGCCAGAAGCCGCTCGGCCGCACCGCGCCCGAGGTGCAGGCGGTGGTGGACGCCGCCAGGGCCGCCGACCGGCTGCTGGCGGTGGACCTGTCCTACCGCTTCACCGAGGGGATGCGGCGCATCCGCGAACTGGTGCAATCCGGCGGGCTCGGCCGCATCCACGCCGTCGATCTGGTGTTCCACAACGCCTATGGCCCGGACAAGCCCTGGTTCTACGACCCCGCCCAGTCGGGCGGCGGCTGCGTCATGGACCTGGGCGTGCATCTGGTGGATCTGGCGTTGTGGACGCTGGGCTTCCCGGCGGTCGGGGCGGTGTCGGGCACGCTGTTCGCGGGCGGCGAGCGGCTCGGCGCGCGGCCCGGCCGGGTCGAGGACTACGCCACGGCGCAGATCGACCTGCGGGACGGCACGGCGCTGCGCCTGGCCTGCTCCTGGCGGCTGCAGGCCGGCTGCGACGCGATGATCTCGGCGGCCTTCTACGGCACCGAGGGCGGCGCGGCGCTGCGCAACGTCAATGGCTCCTTCTACGACTTCACCGCCGAGCGCTACCGCGGCACGGCGCGCGAGGTGCTGGCCGCGCCGCCCGACGCATGGGGCGGCCGCGCCGCGGCGGACTGGGCGCGCCGCCTGGCTGCGGGGGAGCGCTACGATCCGGCGGTGGAGCGGATCACCGACGTTGCGCGGGTGCTGGACGGCATCTACGGGCGGTAGGGGAGGAAGGCCGGGGGGCAGCCAGCCCCCGGCCCCGGGCCGGCGCTCAGCCGGCGTAGCGCCGCACCATGCTGGCGCAGAACTCGGCGAACTCCTCCTTCACCTGCGGCGGGCTGGTGTGGTGCGGCGCGATGCCGCGATGCTCCGGCGTGAAGCAGAAGGTGGCAGTCACCTGGAAGTCGCGCAGCGCCTCCATCTGCTGGTCGAACCAGGCCAGCGCGTCGGGGCGGAAGCTGTCGGCCCAGGACAGTCCGGTGCGCAGATGCGTCACGCCCAGGCGCTTCAGCCAGGTGACCGCATCGTCCAGCCGGTGATCCTGGTAGTGGAACCACTGGCAGATGCCGAGATGCGGCGTGTGCTTCTCGAACTCCTCCATCGCCAGCTTCGGCGTGCCGTCCTCGCGCAGCAGGCCCATGTGGAAGTGCCGGTAGTAGGAGGAGCCCTCGGCCTCGCGGTGGCGCGTGGTGGCCTCCCAATGGGTCGGCAGGTCGTACAGGCTGTACCAGTGGATGCGCGGCGCCTGCCCGATCAGCAGCTCCGCCGTGCGCTGCAGGCCCCAGAGCTGCACCTCCTCCGCGCCGAAGGTGGAGACGCCGACCTCCGACACCCACACGGGCAGGTGCGTGACCGCCTGGATCTCCTTCAGCTTCGCCGGCCACTCATGGATCAGCCAGTTGTTCCAGTCGAGCGGGAAGCCGTGCACCGCGACCGCCTCCACCTCGTCCAGCACGCCGCGCTGCTGCATCTTCATGATGAACACCGGGTCGATCGGCGACATGCCGCCCAGCACGCGCGGCAGCAAGGAATGCTCGGCGCGGATGGCCTGGCCGGCGAGCCGCGCCGTCTCGGCGAACATCACCCAATCCGGGTCGAGCTCCGGGTCCCAGTGGGACTTGTTGTTGGGCTCGTTCCAGATCATCACGGATTCAAGCATCAGCGCACGCCTCTTGCGGGGTAGACGGCGGCCGAGCCGTAGGGCAGCGCGGCGGGCCGACAGAGATAGATCTCACGGTCCGGATTCTGCAGGATCTCGAACCCGGCGTTGCGCAGCATGGCCTCGGCGCCGGCGCGGTTGGGGATCCACCAGTTGGTGACATCGCCGGCATAGCGGTGCTCGATGAAGTGCAGCCTGGGCCAGCCGGGGCGGGCGAACTGCTCCTCCGCCGCGAAGGGATAGTCCTCCTGCGCCGGCTCCACCTCGCGCGGGCCGCGCTGCATGCTCTGGAACACCAGCAGGTCGCCCACCACGTGCTCGCGCAGCAGGTCCAGCGCCAGCAGCGGGTGCCGCAGGTGGTAGAGCACGCCCATGAACAGCACCACGTCGAAACGCTCGCCCAGCGCGCCGACATCGTAGACCGACAACTCGCGGTATTCGATGTCGAGGCCGAGCACGCGGGCCGCGAAGCGCGCCTGGTCCAGGTAGCGCGGATCGGAATCGACGCCGAGCACGCGCGCGGCGCCGCGCCGCTTCATCTCGATGGAGAAGAAGCCGGCGTTGCAGCCGATGTCGAGCACCGACTTGCCGCTGAGATCCTGCGGCAGGGCGTGGCCGAAATACTGCCAGACGGATGCGGGATAGTCGCCGAGGGCATGCTCCGGCGCGGTCTGCACGCCGTGCAGGGTGAGATTGTGGAACCAGGGGCCGAGCTTCGCGGCCTCTTCGCGGATCCTGTCAGGGGTCATGCCGCCTCCATTCGGGAAAAGGGCTGCTCGTTCAGGCCCAGCACCTTGCCGCCACCCTCCCAGACAGCCAGCGTGCTGACCGAGGCGGGCGCGATGTCGAAGCGCTCATAGCCCTGCAACGGCAGCCCGAGGAAATGGCACAGCGCCGCCTTGATGACGTCGCCATGGCTGACGAGGGCGATGCGGCCCTCCGGGTGGCGCTGCCGCGCGGCGCCGATCCAGCCCAGCATGCGGCGCTGCACCGCCTGCATGGACTCGCCGCCCGGCGCCGCCGCCGCGTCGCGCGCGCTGTTCCAGTGATGCCAGCGCGGGTCGTCCTGCAACGCGCCGAAGCGGCGGCCCGTCCAGTCGCCGAAATCGATCTCGGCCAGCGCCTCCTCGGCCTGCGGGCACAGGCCCAGCGCCGCGCCGACCGGTGCTGCGGTCTCGCGGCAGCGCTGGACGGGGCTGGTGTGCAGCGCCACGATCGCCTCGCCGCGCAGCCGCGCCGCCAGGGCCGCGGCCTGCGCCCGCCCGGTGGCGCCCAGCGCGACCCCCGGCATGCGCCCGCACAGCGTGTCCGCGACGCGGTCATGCGCGGCGTGGCGCAGCAGGAACAGCGTCAGCGCCATGCCGCGCGGTCAGTCCAGCCCCTGGATGAAGCGCAGCGTGCGCTCGCGCGCCTCATGGTCGGTGTACTGCTTGGGCGGCGACTTCATGAAGTAGCTTGAGGGCGCCGTCAGCGCGCCGGACAGGCCGCGGTCCAGCGCGATACGCGCGCAACGCACCGCGTCGATCACGATGCCGGCGGAGTTGGGCGAATCCCACACCTCCAGCTTCAACTCCAGGCTCAGCGGCACGCCGCCGAAGGCGGTGCCCTCGAGCCGGATATGCGCCCATTTGCGGTCCTCCAGCCATGGCACGTAGTCGCTGGGGCCGACATGCACGTCGTTGGCCGGCAGCGGCACGTCGAACTGGCTGGTGACGGCCTGGGTCTTGGAGATCTTCTTCGATTCCAGCCGCTCCCGCTCCAGCATGTTCTGGAAGTCGGAATTGCCGCCGAAATTCAACTGGTAGGTGCGGTCGAGCCGCACGCCGCGCTCGCGGAACAGGTTGGCGAGCACGCGGTGCACGATGGTGGCGCCGACCTGGCTCTTGATGTCGTCGCCGATGATCGGCAGGCCGCGCTCCTCGAAGCGCTTCTGCCAGCGCGCATCCGAGGCGATGAAGACGGGGATGCAGTTGACGAAGGCGCAGCCCGCCTCCAGCGCCCGCTCCGCATACCATTCGCTCGCCTGCTGCGAGCCGACCGGCAGGTAGGACACGAGAACTTGCGTGCCGCTGCGGCGGATGATGTCGGCGACATCGGCGGCCGGCGCCTGCGATTCCTCGAAGGAGCCGCGCACGTAGCGGCCGAGGCCATCCAGGGTCGGGCCGCGCTCCACCTTCACCCCGGTGGGGGCGGGCCTGGAAAAGAGGCGCGTGTTGTTGGGGGCGGCCAGCACCGCATCGGCGACATCGCGGCCCACCTTGGCGGCGTTGACGTCGAAGGCGCAGCTCACCTCCACGTCGCGCACATGGTAGCCGCCCAGATCGGCATGCATCAGCCCGGGGATCGGCTCGTTCACATCGGCGTCGCGGTAGTAGGAGAGCCCCTGCACGAAAGAGGAGGCGCAGTTGCCGACACCGACGATGCCGACACGAAGAGACCTGGATGCCGACACGAATCCTCCTTGCTTCAACGATGCCGCCCGCTTCCGGAGATGCTCCGGGCAGGCGTCCGGCCACGCCGCTCAGGCTAGAACGTCACAGCGCATGGTGGCCACAACTCCGCACCAGCTTCTTTGTTCCTTCGGCTGCATGACATCTTTGTGATCCTGCGGCGCAGGACGGAGGCGCGCTGCAACCCTTGTGGATAGAAGGGTTTGGGCCTCCAGTCAGGGCATTCCAAGCCTCATCATGGCGGCGACGGAATCGGGAACCTGGCCGTAGCGGGGCGGTTCAGCTTCTACATCATCTTCTTTGTTCCTGCGGATGCGCGGAACGCTTCGTGGCCTCGACGCAGGGGGATTGCCAGAGTGCAAGAGACTGTTCTGATCACCGGCGGAGGTGGTTTCATCGGCTGCCATCTGGCGCGCCGCCTGCTCCGCCAGGGCTATCACGTGCGGGTGCTGGACAGCCTGATCGAGCAGGTGCACGGCGAGCGCAGCCGGCCCGACCTGCTGGAGCCGGACGCCGAGTTCCAGCATGGCGACGTGCGCGATCCGGACGCGGTGCGGCGGGCCCTGCGCGGCGCGGACCGCGTGGTGCATCTCGCGGCCGAGGTCGGCGTCGGCCAGAGCATGTACGCGGTGGACCGCTACGTCTCGGTGAACGATTTCGGCACCGCGGTGCTGTTCCAGCAGTTGATCGACGCGCCGGTGAAGCGCGTGGTGGTCGCCTCCTCCATGAGCATCTATGGCGAGGGGCTGTATGAGGACGCCGACGGCGTGCTGCACGAGGATGTGCGGCGCACGCCGCGCCGCGGCCCCGACGCCCCCTGGGACCCTCTGGACGCGCAGGGCCGCCCGCTGCGGCCGGTGCCGACGCCGGAAAGCAAGCGCCCGGCGCTGGCTTCGGTCTACGCCATCTCCAAGCACACGCAGGAATGCCTGACCCTGACGCTGGCGCCGGCCTACGGCATGGAAGGCGTGGCGCTGCGGCTATGGAACGCCTACGGCCCGGGCCAGGCGCTCTCCAACCCCTATACCGGCGTGCTGGCGATCTTCGCCTCCCGCCTGCACAACGGCCAGCCGCCGGTGATCTTCGAGGATGGCCTGCAGCGGCGCGACTTCGTGCATGTCGAGGATGTGGCGCGCGCCTTCCACCTGGCGCTGGAGCGGCCGGAAGCCGCCAACCAGGTCTACAACGTCGCGAGCGGGCATGACCGCACCGTGACGGAGGTGGCGCAGGCGCTGGCGGCGGCGATGGGCAAGCCGCATCTGGCGCCCGAGATCACCGGCAAGACGCGCAGCGGCGACATCCGCCACAACATCGCCGACATCGGCAAGATCCAGAGGGAGCTGGGGTTCGGCGTGGAGCGCGACTTCCAGGCCGATCTCGCGGAACTCGCCGAGTGGGTGGCGCGGCAGCAGGCGGAGGACCGGGTGCAGCAGGCCCGCAGCGAGCTCGAGACCCGGGGGCTGGTGGCGTGAGCGGGCCGGGTCCGCTCGCCGCGCCGGCGCTGCGGCCAGGGGAGCGGAGGAAGCCGGTGCTGGTCACCGGCGGCGCCGGCTTCATCGGCTCCAACCTGGCCGACCGCCTGCTGCGCGACGGGCATGAGGTGCTGGTGTTCGATGCGCTGGCCCGGCCCGGCGTCGCGGCCAACCTGGAATGGCTGCGGCAGCAGCATGGCGCGCGGATGATCCCGGTGATCGCCGACCTGCGCGACGACGCCGCCGTGCAGGCGGCGGCGCAGGACGCGCAGGCGGTGTTCCACCTCGCCGCGCAGGTGGCGGTGACCACCAGCCTCGCCGACCCGCGCGAGGATTTCGACGTCAACCTGCGCGGCACCTTCACCCTGCTGGAGGCGCTGCGCCGGCGCGGCGAGGCGGTGCCGCTGGTCTTCGCCAGCACCAACAAGGTGTACGGCAACCTGCCCGACATCGCGCTGGAACGGATCGGCGACGCGTATGTGCCGGCCGATCCGGCGATCCGCGCCACCGGCATCGGCGAGCAGCGCCCGCTCGACTTCCACACGCCCTATGGCTGCTCGAAGGGCGCGGCGGAGCAGTATGTGCTGGACTATGCCCGCTCCTTCGGCCTGCCCACCGCCGTGCTGCGCATGAGCTGCATCTATGGCGAGCGGCAGATGGGCACGGAGGACCAGGGCTGGGTGGCGCATTTCCTGATCCGCGCCCTGCGGCGGGAGCCGATCACCATCTTCGGCGATGGCTGCCAGGTGCGCGACCTGCTGCAGGTGCAGGATGCGGTGGATGCCTACATCGCCGCCTGGCGGCGGATCGGACAGGTGCAGGGCCAGGCCTTCAACCTGGGCGGCGGGCCGGGCAACGCGGTCAGCCTGCGGCAGGTGATCGCCGCCATCGAGGCGGAGATCGGCCATCCGGTGGAGACCGTCTATGGCGACTGGCGCGCCGGCGACCAGCGCTACTACGTGTCCGACACGCGGCGGGTGCGGGAGCAGCTGGCGCTGGGCGAGCCGACGCCCTGGCAGCGCGGCATCGCCGCCCTGGCGCGCTGGCTGGACAGCCGGCAGGGCAGCACGGCGCTGGACGTGGTGGGCGCCGCGCCGTGAGGCTGGCTGCCCGGCCCCTCCACATCCTGGTGACCGCGGATGCCGTGGGCGGGGTTTGGTCCTACGCCATGGCCCTGTGCCGCGGCCTGCTGGCGCGCCGGATGCAGGTGACGCTGGCGGTGCTGGGCCCCGCGCCCGGCGCCGCGCAGCGGCTGGAAGCGGCGGCCCTCCCCGGGCTGCGCCTGCTCGAGACCGGGCTGCCGCTCGACTGGATGGCGCCCGACGCCGCGGCGGTGCAGGAGAGCGGGCGGCGGCTCGCGGCGCTGGTGCGGGAGAGCGGCGCGGGCCTGCTGCACCTCAACAGCCCAGCCCTCGCGGCCGGCAACCGCTTCCCCGTGCCGGTGCTGGCCTTCTGCCATTCCTGCCTGGCGAGCTGGTGGGCGGCGGTGAAGCCCGGCCCGCTGCCGGCCGCCTACGCCTGGCACCGCGACCTGCTGGCGCAGGGCTACCACGCGGCGGACCTCCTGGCGGCCCCCAGCGCGGCCTTCGCCACGGCGACCCAGGCGCTCTACGGCCTGCCGGAGCGGCCGCGGCTGGTCCATAACGGCATTCCTCCGTGGGCGGTGCCGCACGCCCCCGCCGCCCTGCCCTTCGCCTTCACCGCAGGGCGGCTGTGGGACGAGGGCAAGGACGTCGCCACGCTGGATGCGGCGGCGGCGGAGCTCCCCTTCCCCTTCCTCGCGGCCGGGCCGGTGGCAGGGCCGGGCGGTGCCCGTGTCGCGCTGCGCCACCTGCAAGGCCGGGGCAGCCTCGACCGCGCGGCGATGCAGGGCATCCTGGCGCAGCGCCCTCTCTTCGCCTCGGCGGCGCGCTACGAGCCCTTCGGCCTGGCGGTGCTGGAAGCGGCCCAGGCGGGCTGCCCGCTGGTGCTCTCCGACATCCCGACCTTCCGCGAGATCTGGGGCGGCGCCGCCGACTATGTGCCGCCCGGCGACGCGGCGGGCTTCGCGGCGGCGTTGCGGCGTCTCGCCGCCTCGCCCCGGCTGCGCCGCGCGCGGGGCCAGGCCGCGCGGCTGCGCGCCGCCCGCTACACCGCGGAGGCCATGGTCGCGGCGACGCTGGGCCTCTACTGCGCGCTCGTCCCCGCATCCCAGGCCATGGAGGCGCCGGCATGAAGATCGCCTATCTGACCCACTCCCTGCTGTCCTGCTGGAACCATGGCAACGCGCATTTCCTGCGCGGCGTGCTGCGCGAACTGGTGCTGCATGGCCACGAGGTCTCCGTCTTCGAGCCGAAGGGCAATTGGAGCCTGGAGAACCTGCGCCGCGATGCCGGCGAGGCGGGGCTCGACGCATTCCGCGCCGCCTATCCGGAGCTCGCCTCGCAGAGCTACGACGACGCGGCGGAGATCGAGGACGCGCTGGGCGAGGCCGGTCTGGTCATCGTCCATGAATGGAACGATCCGGCGGTGGTGGCGCGCATCGGCCGGCTACGCGCGCGGGGCGGCCGCTTCCGCCTGCTGTTCCACGACACGCATCACCGCGCGGTCAGCGACCCGGAGGCGATCCGCGCCTTCGACCTCTCCGGCTATGACGGCGTGCTGGCCTTCGGCGAGACGCTGGCGGCCGTCTATCGCCGCTGGGGCTGGGGCGACCGCGTCTGGGTCTGGCACGAGGCGGCCGATTTGCGCCACTTCCATCCACCCGCCGCCGAGGAGCGGCGCGAGGACCTGGTGTGGATCGGCAACTGGGGCGATGGCGAGCGCAGCGCCGAGATCGAGGACTTCCTGCTGCGCCCGGCGCGCGAGGCGCGCCTGCCGCTCGACATCCACGGCGTGCGCTACCCGGAGGAGGCGCGGGCGAAGCTCGCGGAACATGGCGCCCGCTACCGTGGCTGGGTGCCGAATGCCCGCGCGCCGGAGGTGTTCGCGCGCCACCTCGCCACCGTGCATGTGCCGCGCCGCTACTACACGCGGCTGCTCCCCGGCATCCCGACCATCCGTGTCTTCGAGGCGTTGGCCTGCGGCATCCCGCTGCTGAGCGCCCCCTGGGAGGACAGCGAGACGCTGTTCCGCCCCGGCACGGACTACCTCGTCGCCCGCGACGGCGCGGAGATGCGGCGCCACATGGTGGCGATCCGGGAGGATGCGGCGCTGCGCGAATCCCTCGTGGCGCACGGGCTCGAGACCGTGCGCGCCCGGCATGGCTGCGAGCACCGCATGCGCGAACTGCTGGCCATCGCCGACACATTGATGACCTCACCCGAGACGAGGGGGCCCAAGATGATGGGAAACGCCGCATGAGGATCGCCTTCTACGGCTCCAGCCTGCTGTCCTCCTACTGGAACGGCGCGGCCACCTACTACCGCGGCATGCTGCACGAGCTGTCCCGCCATGGCCACGACATCACCTTCTACGAGCCCGACGCCTTCGACCGACAGCAGCACCGCGACATCGAGCCGCCGAACTGGGCGCGCGTTGTGGTCTATCCGGCGACGGAGGAGGCGCTGCGCGGCGTGGTGGCCGAGGCGCGGCAGGCCGATGTGGTGGTCAAGGCCAGCGGCGTCGGCGTGTTCGACAACGAGCTGATCGAGGGCGTCATGGAAGCCGCCCGCCCCGGCGCCATCCGCATCTTCTGGGACGTGGACGCGCCGGCGACCCTGGCCGAGATCACGCCGCAGCCGGACCACCCGCTGCGCCGCACCCTGCCGAAGCTGGATTTCGTGCTGACCTATGGCGGCGGCCCGCCGGTGGTCGCGGCCTATGAGGGGCTCGGCGCGCGGCGTTGCGTGCCAGTCTACAACGCCGTCGATCCCGCCACGCACCACCCGGTGCCAGCCGAGCCGCGCTTCAGGGCGGACCTCTCCTTCCTCGGCAATCGCCTGCCGGACCGCGAGGCGCGGGTGGAGGAGTTCTTCCTGCGCCCCGCCGCGCTGTTGCCGGAGCGCGCCTTCCTGATCGGCGGCAATGGCTGGGAGAGCAAGCCGATGAGCGGCAATGTGCGCCATCTCGGCCATGTCTACACGCGCGAGCACAACGCCTTCAACACCTCGCCCCTGGCGGTGCTGAACATCGCCCGCGACAGCATGGCGCAGACCGGCTGGTCGCCCGCCACCCGCGTCTTCGAGGCCACCGGCGCCGGCGCCTGCCTCATCACCGATGCCTGGGTCGGGCTCGACATGTTCCTGAAGGAGGGCGAGGAGGTGCTGGTGGCGCGCGACGGCCAGGATGTCGCCGACCATGTCGCGGCCCTGACGCCGGAGCGCAGCCAGGCCATCGGCGCGGCGGCGCGGCGCCGTGTCCTTGAATCCCACACCTATGCGCGCCGCGGCGCCGAGGTCGATGCGCTGCTGCGCGCGGCGCTCGCGCGGAAGGACGCCGCATGAGGCTGGTGGTGCTGGGGCTGACCCTGTCCTCCTCCTGGGGCAACGGGCACGCGACCACCTTCCGCGCCCTGCTGCGCGCCTTCGCGCAGCGCGGCCACGCGGTGCTGTTCCTGGAGCGCGACAAGCCCTGGTACGCCGCGCACCGCGACATGCCGGCGCCGGATTTCTGCCGCCTCGAACTCTACCAGGAGCTGGACGATCTGCGCCGCTGGCAGGGCGAGATCGCGGCCGCCGACGCGGTGATGGTCGGCTCCTACGTGCCGGACGGCGTCGCGGTCGGCCGCATCGCGCAGGAGATGGCCCAGGGGATGAAGGACGGCGTCTGCGCCTTCTACGACATCGACACGCCCGTCACCCTGGCCAAGCTGGAGAAGGGTGACGAGGAATACCTCTCGCCCGCGCTGATCACCGGCTACGACCTGTATTGCTCCTTCACCGGCGGCCCGACGCTGGAGCTGCTGATGCGGCGCTACGGCTCGCCGATGGCGCGGGCGCTGTACTGCTCGGTGGATGCGGCGGCCTACCGTCCGGTGGAGACGCCGCGGCGCTGGGACCTCAGCTATCTCGGCACCTACAGCCCCGACCGCCAGCCGGTGCTGGAGCGGCTGCTGCTGGAGCCGGCCCGCCGCGCGCCGCATCTGCGCTTCGCCGTGGCCGGGCCGCAATACCCGGCCGGCATCGATTGGCCGGCCAATGTGGAGCGGCTGGAACACGTGCCGCCCAGCGCGCACCCCGCCTTCTACAGTGCCAGCCGCTACACGCTGAACGTCACCCGCGCCGACATGGTGCGGGCCGGCTTCAGCCCCAGCGTGCGGCTGTTCGAGGCCGCCGCCTGCGGCAGCCCGGTGATCTCCGACCGCTGGAGCGGCATCGAGGACGTGCTCTCCCCCGGCACGGAGATCCTGCTCGCCGATGGCGCGGAGGATGTCCTTCCGGTCCTGCTCGACCCTGACGACACGGCGCGCGACCGCCAGGCCGAGGCCGCGCGCCGCAGGATTCTCGCCGCCCATACGGCGGAGCACCGCGCCGCGCAGCTCGAGGCCCTGCTGCGCGGGGCGAGGCGAGACAGGACGACCCGCCACCAGGCCGATGAAAGAGAAAGCGCATGAGTGCATCCAAGCCACGGAATGTCCTGGTTGCCGGCGGGGCCGGCTTCCTCGGCTCGCATCTGTGCGATGCGCTGATCGCCCAGGGCGCGCATGTGTTCTGTGTGGACAACCTGCTCACCAGCTCGGGGGGCAATCTGCGCCACCTCCGGCGTTCGCCGCGCTTCACCTTCATCGAGGCCGACATCATCGACGAGCTGCCGGCCTCGGCGCTGCCGCGCCGGCTGGACCGCGTGTTCAACCTGGCCTGCGCCGCCTCGCCGCCGCACTACCAGGCGGACCCCGAGCACACCATGATGACCAACGTGCTGGGCACGCGGAACCTGCTGCGCCTGGCCGAGCGGCACGGCGCCCGCTTCCTGCAGGCCTCGACCAGCGAGGTCTACGGCGACCCGGAGGTGCACCCGCAGGTCGAGACCTATTCCGGCAACGTCAACTGCACCGGCCCCCGCGCCTGCTACGACGAGGGCAAGCGCGCTGCCGAGGCGCTGTGCTTCGACTTCGACCGCGCCCGCCGGGCGGAGGTGCGGCTGGTGCGCATCTTCAACACCTATGGCCCGCGCATGCTGCCCGATGACGGCCGCATCGTCTCCAACGTCATCACCCAGGCGCTGGCCGGCGCCGACATCACCATCTACGGCGACGGCAGCCAGACCCGCTCCTTCTGCTATGTCGATGACCTGGTGGACGGGCTGGTGCGGCTGATGGCGCATGACGGGCCGCAGCCCGGCCCGGTCAACCTCGGCAACCCCAACGAGCAGACGGTGCACAAGCTGGTGGAGGATGTCCTGGCGCTGACCGGGCACCGCTCGGCCGTCACCTACCACCCGCTGCCGCAGGACGACCCGCGCCGCCGCAAGCCGGACATCAGCCGGGCGCGGGAGGTGCTGGGCTGGGGCCCCAAAACACCCCTGGCCGACGGGTTGCGCGCGACGCTGGAATGGTTCCGCAAGGCGGAGGCGCCGGCCGGAGCGGTCAGAACGCTGACCCCCGCAGCGATGCCCCTGTCGGCGGCGGATTGAGACCGGGCCGGGGCCGCCCGCCACGCCGGGCGCGGCTCAGTGCCGCAGCCCCGGCGCCTCCTGGCCGGTCCGGGCCACGTATTCCGTGTAGCCGCCGCCATACTGGTGGATGCCCTCCGGCGTCAGCTCCAGCACCCGGTTGGACAGCGCCGCGAGGAAGTGCCGGTCGTGCGAGACGAACAGCATGGTGCCCTCGTACTGCGCGAGGGCTGCGATGAGCATTTCCTTGGTCGCCATGTCGAGATGGTTGGTCGGCTCATCGAGCACCAGGAAGTTCGGCGGGTCGTAGAGCATCCGGGCCATCACCAGCCGCGCCTTCTCGCCGCCTGACAGAACGCGGCACTTCTTCTCCACCTCGTCCCCCGGGAAGCCGAAGCAGCCGGCCAGGGCGCGCAGCGAGCTTTGCGCCGCCAGGGGAAAGGCATCCTCCAGTGCCTGGAAGACGGTGCGGTCGCCATCCAGCAGCTCCATGGCGTGCTGCGCGAAATAGCCCATCTTCACGCTGCCGCCGAGCGCCACCGTTCCCGCATCCGGCTCGGTCGTGCCGGCCACCAGCTTCAGCAGCGTGGACTTGCCGGCGCCGTTGGTGCCGAGCACGCAGCAGCGTTCCTTGCGGCGCACCAGGAAGTCCAGCCCCTCATAGATCACCCTGTCGCCGTAGCGCTTGTGCACGCCGCGCAGGTTGACCACGTCGTCGCCGCTGCGGGGCGCCGGCATGAAGTCGAAGGCCACCGTCTGCCGGCGCTTCGGCGGCTCGACGCGGTCGATCTTCTCCAGCTTCTTGACGCGGCTCTGCACCTGGGCGGCGTGCGAGGCGCGCGCCTTGAAGCGCTCGATGAACTTGATCTCCTTGGCCAGCATGGCCTGCTGGCGCTCGAACTGTGCCTGCTGCTGCTTCTCGTTCAGCGCCCGCTGCTGCTCGTAGAACTCGTAGCTGCCGGAATAGGAGGTCAGGGCGCCGCCATCGATCTCGATGACCTTGTTGACGATGCGGTTCATGAAGGCGCGGTCGTGCGAGGTCATCAGCAGCGCGCCCTCGTAGCCGGCGAGGAACTGCTCCAGCCAGATCAGGCTCTCCAGGTCGAGGTGGTTGCTCGGCTCGTCCAGCAGCATGACGTCGGGGCGCATGAGCAGGATGCGGGCCAGCGCCACGCGCATCTTCCAGCCGCCGGAGAGCGCCCCCACATCGCCATCCATCATGACCTGGCTGAAGCTGAGGCCGGCCAGCACCTCGCGCGCCTGGCCCTCCAGCGCATAGCCGCCGAGGCTCTCAAAGCGCGCCTGCACCTCGCCGAAGCGCTCGATGTTGGCGTCCAACGCGTCCATCTGCTCCGGGTCCGCCAAGGCGGCTTCCAGAGCCGCCAGCTCGGCCGCCACGGCGCTGACGTCGCCGGCGCCGTCCATCACCTCGGACACCGCGCTGCGGCCGGACATCTCCCCCACATCCTGGCTGAAGAAGCCAATGCTGACGCCGCGCTCGACCAGCACCAGCCCCTCATCCGGCGGCTCCTGCCCCGTGATCATGCGGAAAAGGGTGGTCTTGCCCGCGCCGTTGGGGCCCACGAGGCCGATCTTCTCACCCTTCTGGAGGGCCGCGGAGGCCTCGATGAAGAGAAGCTGCTGGCCGTTCTGCTTGCTGATGTTGTCTAGACGGATCATGGGGCCCAGGGCTGAAAGCGGTTCAGGCGCGCTTATGCCACGCCAGCCGCCGCCGAACACCTTCCAGGGCATGGAGACCGCCATGCTGCGGCGGATGGAGCCAAAGGATGGCCGGCCGTACTCCCGGAGGCGACGCCAGAAGGCCGGCCGTTGGCCGGGCAAGCTCCCGGAGAGGTCTGGCCGAACCCGATGGCGGCGATCATCCCCACCCATGGCCATTCGGCCGCCCGCAGCGATGCGCACCGACGCGCCCTTACCTCACCTCGGCTGTCCGCCACGCCGCCTGCCGGTCAAGCTCGGGCTAAAGCGCCGCTCGATAGATACTGTAGAACTTCTGCACGAGCGTTTGTGGATCATAGATGCAGGGAGCACCCACTGTAACGCGCGCCCCCTCGATGGCGTCTATGCTCACACCCTTGTAGAGGCCGCGCCCTGAGAAGCTGAGCTTGTATTTCTGTTCAATCCAATGGAATACGGGCAGATCTATTCTATCGAGATGATAAGGCCAAGTAAGAGCCTTTTCGACATTCAAGGGAACATTGGCGGCTTCAGCGAGGCGTTTCGCCAGCTCAACCAGAACATATGTATGGGGATGGTTCGGCGTGTAGAAGCACTTTGTCTTGTAGATTTCACGTTCGATGAAATCAGACATGGGAATCGAGCAATCTCGTTCCCGGTCACGCAGGTTCTGCAGGGACGCCGCAAATGGATCGGGCGTGCCACACGTGTCCTCGTGCAGGCGCTTTAGCGCCTGGGCCTCGTCCTGGCCTTCTTTCCAAGCCTGCAGAACAGGAGCGAGATGATACTCGTCCAGCGGGCTTTGCAGCTTGCCGCTCGAGTTATAAATATAACGCGTCCCGGGAAAGTAACCATCGAAATACACATTCGGCCAAATCAAAGATTTTCCGGCGTAACGCTCGGTGATCCACCGGCTGCGCAGCCATTCCTGCTTGAATTCATCGGCTGTGCGCTGGAAGAAAATGAATGAAGCCGCATCCAACTTCTCGAGCACATGGTCGCGGTCTGCGTCCGTCAACGTGAAGTTGGGAGCAAGTTTCTCCACAGGGATCGTGCCAGCGATGGCAAAAATTCCCTCGAGGAACTGGGCCTGACAATTACCAACGATGACGATATGACTCAAGCTGCTGATCCAATCCATCCGGCTCGGTGCAGGGCAATGTAAAGAATTTTACTATGGCGGAACTGTAGCTGTCAAGCATGCTTTCGAATTTTTATCGTCTTCAGATGTTTATTATAAGCAGCCTTAATTCTGAAATACGTTCAGTGTTTATTTAAGAAGACCAAGCCTGAGATTGTTATTGCCGCAATGCTGACGCTAGCTTATGCTTCACCGAACAATGCGGCGTGATGTTGGGAATGCTCCCTGCGAATCAGCTCCGGCAAACAGCCATCCAAGCTGTGGCAAGGCCCTGCCCCACTCCGACTTTATCTCCCTCCGGCAATATTGCCTTTCGAGGCGATCTTGCCCCCAAGGATGGTTTTGGCGCACCAGAATGACAGCACCTTCCAGCCCCACGCTTCCTCATCCCAGCCTGCAGCGTGTCACTGCCTTGCCACGCTTCCTGCGCCTCACCTTTGGTGAGGCCTGCAGTATCGCAGGAGATATTGAGGTGCTTGCCCGAGGAATCCCGATCAGTTCGCTTAAGGTGGAGCAGAGTTTTGAGCCGGGACAATTCCTCGATCTTCCGGTGAACAGCTTTCCCAATGTACAGCTTCCGGTGAATTTGTGCATTTGTGTGGGAGAGGAAGAAATCGCAGCACCTCTACTGATCAAGTCTTCTGAGGATGTAATGGCGCTGGTCGGGCAGGGTGAGATCGAGGCGCGAGACCTGTCTCTGGAGGCAGGCCTGTTGCGCGGCACGCTTCATCTGAACGGTAATGCTGTTTCCGTCCCCAACGCATTTGTACGCACCAACGGTGTGGTTATCCGCTCTGTCGTGGTGGAGCCGCCCGTCGGCAAGGATACGGGCGGCGCTTATTGCCGCTTCGCGGTACCCATCCGCCCGTCGGATTTCGTAGAGAGCGGCCTCTCTGTCGATCTTCATGTCAGCGGTATCGATCATCCGCTGGCCAATTTCACCTATGCGCGTGTCGATCCTTCGGCAGAGGCCTCTCGGCTGCTGAAGCTCGAGGAGGAGCTGAGGCAGGCGCAGAAGAAGATTTCAATTCAGACCGAGATGCTGAGCGGCAGTTTCCAGCGCCGCCTGGCTCTGCAACAGGAGAGGGTGGATGCCTTCATCGAGTACGCCACCTCGATCCTCCTCGACAACGTGGCCAATGCCTTCGAGCAGAAGAGCGACCCAGCAAGCTTCCTGTTGGCCTTGAGCGAGGCCCGGGCCAACACGCTCGGCCCGACCGCGGCTAAAGTCGCCGTCAAGGCTATTGATGAAGTCGAGATCGATGTGGATTCGGAGAACTTTGCCTTCGGCTGGTATGACGTCGAGCAAAACGACAAAGGCCCCTTCCGCTGGATGAGCCAGACGGGCTTGCTGAACAACCCTTATCCGCACCTGCCCCTGGCCAAAGTCGATCTCGTGATTACACGCGCCTACGGCGCTGAGGAACCGCTGGTGCGTGCGGTGGTGGATGATGTCGAATTCACCGCCATTACCACCAGCAGGACAGATCAGGCCTTCAACGTGTCCTGGGTACCTCCGCAGAACTCGAGTGCGGTTTTCGGGCAGTCTGTCCGGCTCGAAAGCTTCCATGCCGGCAGCCCGGCAACCTCGGAGGGGACCAATGACACCCGCATTCTCGCGATAGCGGCGACCAAGGCCAAATTTTACTACCGGCAGGACGGAGCCGGCGCGCAATGAGCGAGCGCGCGCTGGCAATCTTTACGCCGATACCCCCTGAACAGAACGGCATTGCGGATTACAGCTACCATTTGATCTCGGCGCTGCAGCCGCTGAAGCCCTGCGCCGTCTATGCGCATCAACCCGACGGCATTCTGCCTGCTGGCGCGGTGATCCGCGATCCAGCCCAAGCTTTCCGTCACATCCGGTCGGGCGACCCCGTCCTGCACCAGATCGGCAACAATCCAGGCCATATTTTCGTCCTGGATGCATTGCGCAAATGGGGTGGCGTGACGACGCTTCACGACCAGAACCTGCATTATCTCTACGAGAGCGCTCAGTCTTCCAGGTCAGTCCTGTCCAATAACATGCTCGCTGGAAACGAGAAGCTCGGGTCGGTGTTCGTCCGACACTGGTTTAAGGAGAACATCAAGACCCTCGCCAACTATGCTCTCTTCGACATGCTGCATGAAGTGCTGACACTGAGCTCGGCCGTCATCGTGCATTCGCGTTTTGCCAAGAACCGCATACGCCTGCTCTATGGCGCGGAACTCGCCGAGCGCGTGCATGTGGTGCCGCACCTGGCGCTGACGCCCGAGAAGGATGAGCACGAAGACCCGCGCCTTGCCTTGAAGATCCCTGCCGGCGTGCCGCTCATCCTGACCTCTGGCTTTGCCACCGCAGCCAAGCGGTTCGACTGGCTTGTACAGGCACTCGACTTAATGGTGGCCGCTGGTGTGGATTTTTTCTGGGTGCATGCCGGCAAAGAACGGCCTGAGGAATATGACCTCTCAGGTATGATCGACCGCTACCCTGAGGTCAAAGCCCGGACCTGGATCAGCGGCTATCTCACTGAGCAGCAGCTCAATTCATGGGTTTCTGCCTGCGATATTCTGGTGAATTTGCGTTTCCCCTCGGTTGGCGAGAGTTCCGGTACGCTGGCCCGGGCCATTGCTGCAGGACGCTGCTGCGTGGTGAACCGTACAGCAGCTTATGCGGAGCTGCCACCCGACGCGGTGATGCACATTCCCATTTCCAACGCTGTGCCCGCACTGGCGGACGGCCTGTCCAGCCTCATCAGGAATCCTGATCTGCGGGCTTCTCTGGGCGAAAAGGCGTTGCGGTGGGCACGCAATGAATGGGCGCCAGAAACCATTGCCCGAAGCTATCTCGACATCATAGCCGCCAGCACCGAACACCGGCCAGCGGCTACCACGCCACCGCAGACCGGCGTGCGGAATTTTGCTTTTCCGTTGACCGCACCAACGCTGCGCGACGATATCGCTGAGCGGCTGCGGGGATTGCGCGGCAGTATGATCATCAGGCTCAATGCAGCCTCGCCCAAAGAGATTGCCGCGATCAGTCTGCAGCGCCCGAATCTGCTGCAGGAGATCCTGCCCAGTGGCTGGCAACTTCACAACGTTGCCGTAGAGGCTGAGCAGCTGCCCGACGAGGTGGGCCTACAGACCGGAGTGGATCTTGTTCTGCAGGGAATGTTCGAATGATGACCCCCGCCAGTTTGCCCCTCGCTCCAGGCCTTTCTGCTGATCTTTCGGTTGCGCCGCGTTTCGCCGCACTCACCCTGGAACTGGTCGATGCGATCGCACCCAATTCTTATCTGCTTGATACGCTTTATCCGCTGTCTCTCTTTCTCCTCTCGGGTGGGAAGGGCGAGCTAGGCCTGTTTCCGGAGAATATCCCCGAAAAAGGAGCTGAGTTCTATGCAGGGTTCCGCCAATATGGCGGGCGGCGCAGTATCCTGCCATTTGCCGAAGCCCTTCCCGCAGCTCGGCGCGCGGCTTTGAGTGATGGCCGTCCGCTGCTCGTGGCGATGCATGCGGACAACAGCGCATCAGCTGCCTCTGCACTCGGCCAATGCTCTGTACAACCTGCCCTGCTGCTGTTGGCAGCCGACCGGCTCTGCGACAGTCAGCCACCACTCTACGCGGTGGGCTACAAGGGGCATTGCGTGGTCAAGTTCGTGCAAGGATCTTACGAAGAGAGCTTCTGTTTCGTCAGCCCGATCATGGATACGGGCCAACTGTCCAGAGCCTTCGAGATCGCTGGAAAATCCGTGTCGGTGGATCTTAAAAGTGCCGCAAGCCTGCATGGCGCTGAGAACGACACCATCATAATCTATCTGCCAGACGATTACGCTGCCTGGTCAAACGCGTCGGTCTCGGCGCTCAGCTTGGTGCATGATGGCGAAGGCACGGTAGAGGGAGATGCCAGCTATTCCTGGCTTTGGGGCACAGGCCGCAACCAGTTACGCATATTGCTCGGCCCGGTCAGCCACCGCTATCGCCGGCTGCGCGTTATCCTGCCCAATACGATATCGGTGACCAATTTGCAGCAGGCTAGACTCCTCCTCAACGGCGAGGTCGTGAAACCCCGCGCTGAAATCTGGTCGGACACATCTGGTGCGCTTTCCATAGACCTTCCGCCCGGCCTGTCAGATCCGCTTGTGCTAGGAATATGGGTGCGTGAAAGTAAAATGGCCGATGATAAGGTGACAAGGCTTTTTGCCTGTGTCGACCGTATCGAACTCAGCGCGTGAGGAGACCATGAGCAAGAATATCCTCGTTGTCTCGCCGGTTCCTAGCTTCCCATCCGATCAAGGCAATGCAGCGCGCATCCTTTCTCTTGCCACGCAGTTGGGCGAGCGGGGCCTGAAGCTCGACTTTTTTTATTATGGCATGGAAGGTCTTACCGCGCAGTCTCGCGAGGAGATGGAGAAGTTCTGGAACGAGTTTCATTTTCTTCCCTCCTTACCGCTGCCGGAGCCCAAATTCGCTCGCCATTGGGGCCTGGATGATTGGTGCCCGGACGCCCTCTGCGCCGCGGTGGCCGAATTGCACGCGCGCAAGCACTACGACGCCGTGCTGGTGAACTATGTGTGGATGTCGAAAGTCCTGGTCGGGCTGGACAACACACTCAAGATTATCGATACGCACGATCTGTTCGGAGATCGCCACAAGATTGCGATTCGTGAAGGAATGGAGCCGCGTTGGTACTTTACCAGCCTTTCCGAGGAAGACCGCGGCTTCAACCGAGCCGATCTCCTGCTTGGCATCCAAGACCGGGAGACAGCAGAAATCGCGTCGCGTGTTGACGTACCGGCGATGGTGATTGGGCACCTGATGCCGCCGCGCTTTCTGATGGAGCCAAGCCACAAGCCGCCCCGCTTTACATTCGGCTATCTCGGGAGCGGCAATCCATGGAACATCCGATCGATCCAGGCATTAGACGATGCTCTTGCATCGGGTCCAGCCATGGACTGGATGCTGGCAGGCAGTATCCTCAAGCAGCCTCTGACGCTGAAGACCTCGCCATATCGCTTTGGCTTCGTGAAAGAGCTAAAAGATTTTTACAACGACGTGCAATGCGTCATCAACCCAATGCTTGGTGGTACAGGCCTGAAGATCAAGACAGTGGAGGCGCTGTCTTACGGTCGGCCTGTCATTGGTACGGTCGATGCCTTCATCGGTCTGCCCGTGCAGCACGAGGCCCATAAGCTACAAAGCGTAGAAGCCTGTGCAGAGATGATGTGCGAGTACACCGAAAATTCGTCGCTCCAGGAAGAAATCGAACTCGCCTCTCGTGCGTTATACTTTTCGTATGCGCTAAACATCAGCCGAGGGATCGATCTACTTGGCCAAGCCATCGAGCGCGGCGTGGCTCTCCAACCGTCACTGGATACGGCCAAGGCATGAGTTCGATTTTGGCCGTCCAAGCGCCCGCTTGAGAATAGTCGTCGATGGGCGATGCGCCTGAGGAGGAGCACGCCCATACCGATGCGGGTCATGGCTTCGGAGACGTCGCAGCGACCTTCGTAATCACGAACCAGGCGGCTCCAGCGGATCATCCAGCCCCTTGTCTGGTTGAGCGGCAAGGCCGCGCCAGCGTAGCGGCACGCAGGCAGGCCGGTCGATGCCGCTCCCGCCGGAATGCGCGACCGCAACCGCGTCCTCACCGCCTGGGCAACCTCAAAACGCCATCATCCATCAAAGCCGCAGGGTTTCTGGAGGTGTCCAGTTGCAGAGCAACGCTTGCGGCTCCTGGAACTCTTCAGCCGCCAATTCGGCTTTCTGCTAATACGAGGGCATGTTATTGATCTTTGCCGTATCGGCACCCATGCAAGCAGAGCAGGAATAATAATTATGAATAAAAAGCGCATTGGCCTAGTCGGATATTTTGGCTACGGAAATTATGGAGATGAATTATTTCTCGATGTCTATCGTAAATTTTTTTACGACTGTGACCTTGTGGTTTTACCAGAAGACCAAAACAATCCCATTTATGGCGCCGATTTTCATAATCGCGAGCAGATAATTGAATCTGTGGATGCAATCATTATTGGCGGCGGCGATCTTTTTATTCCGAAATATTTTGCCGGGAACTATTTCCAAGATATTTTCTTGAAGAAGCCAATCTATTTTCATGGCACCGGTGTCCCGCTGTGGTACGGAGAAGACACAGAAGTCATCGCCAAGATGGCGAAATTTATTCAGCACCCGAATGTTAAGAAAGTTCATGTTCGAGATATTGAAAGTGTAAATTGGCTTCGCGAAAATCTACAGCCAAGCGCTCCAGTAGACTATACTTCTGATATGGTTTTCTCGCTGGATTTTCCTAAAGTGGAGCGCGACCCGAATCAAAAAATATTCGGTGTGATTACGCGCCATGGACCGCCTGGAACCATCCGCTGGGATCGGATTAGCGAACTTTGTGACCGCGCAAAATATTACGGCTACAAAGTGCACAATATTGTCCTTGGCACAGGGATGATTCGGGATGATGATCTGGAATGCCTGAAGGAATGGACCTACGATGACATGGTCACTGTAGATCCCAATGACTTGTTAGAACTCACCAAAGCCATTGGCCGCTGCGATGTAATCGCAAGCACTAAATTCCATGGGTGTGTTGTAGCAACCGCCTACGGTATTCCGACCATCACCATGACAACAACTGATAAGTTCCTGAGTCTCTACAAAGCCATGGAGCGTCGGGACTTGATCAGCCACTTCCTGCATGATGATCTCGTGACCCATCTTTCAAAGTATATGGCACCCATCTCGCAGATTACACGTGAACGTCTACGGAGCGATGCCATCCGTGGCATGGAAAGGCTGAGGCACGCCGTCATGAACGAGATCGACTGATCACCGTCTGTGCCTCAAAGGCGGACGTTCTGATCTCAGAAGAAGCTCCGCTCCATGCGAGGCTGATGTGTGACAGCATGGCATCTCTGAGCAGATGTCTCGTTGATGCAGCCGACAGATGCGCCGCTATCTGTCGGCCAGGTTCTGCTCGGCTCAGGACTTATCGACGAGTCTCTCGCGCTTCGAGGCTGCTGTGCTTCCACGGTTGCCGGAGGTGCTGCGATGGTGGGCCTGTCGTGGCTCACGCAGGCGCAGATCCAGCGGACCCCGCCCTGCTTCCTGCTCTCGCACAGAGTGCCACGCATGGATGACCTGCGGATCGTCAGCGGCATCATCCACGTCATCCGCAATGGCCTTCACCGGCGCGCAGCCTGCTCAAAAGCGGGCTGTTTCCATTTTGTCGGACGGCCTGAGCTCCAAGCCGTACGCCGCCCCTGATGGCCAAGGCCGCCCGCTCATCATGCTGCTCTCCGAAGGGCCGGAGGAGCGACCACACGGGTGCCGCGCTGATGCTGAATGCCCGACCGTCCGCTCACGCCCTGATCGGCGGCAAGGGCTATGACAGCGGTCGCTTCCACCAGGCCCCGGGCGGTCGCGGCATCGAGCCTCGCATTCCATTGCGCCGCGGCCGCAAGCAGCGCATCGCGCATGACAGCACGCTCCACCGCATCGAGACCATGCTCAGCAAGTCAAGGACTGGCGCCGCATCGCCACGCTCCATGACCGCCTCGCCAGGAACTTCCTCTCCGCCATCGCGGTCGTAGCGTCCTCCGGTTCCTGGCTCACTGGATTGAGTCGGCCACCCGGAGAGCCCAGGCCCATTGCGACAGTGGAATTTCCATCTCCACGTTCAGCCCGCTCGCCCGGGGCTCCATCGCGAGCTTCCCCCCGAGTTCGCCCGCCACGCTTCGCTCCAGCAGGCGGGATCCGAAGCCGCGGCGGCGCAGATCCGGAACAGGAGGCCCCCCATGCTCCGACCACGTCAGGACAACCACCGACGCGCCGTCTCTGTCTTGGATCGTCCAGGTCACGGACACGCCGCCCTGCGGCACCGAAAGCGCGCCGTATTTCGCCGCGTTCGTCGCCAGCTCATGGAATGCCGCATGCAGGGCCACGACAGCCTTCGGCCCCAGCGCGACCTCCGGGCCCGCGACGGTAAGGCGCGTGCCGGAAAGATCCTTCGTGGTGAAGGGCGCCAGGGTCTGCTGAAGGACTTCAGCAAGCAAGGCGCCGCTGCCGCCGGTCTGGGTCAGCATGTCCTGCGCCTGGCCCAGGGCCACGAGACGAGCGATGAGCACCTCGCGCGCCTGTTCCAGCGAGGAGGCGTTCTTCAGGCTGTGGACCACCATCGACTGGCATGTCACGAAGGCGTTCTTCACGCGGTGGTTCAACTCGGCGAGCAGCAATTGCTGGCGCTCTGCCGCCCGCCTCGCATCGCTGACATCGGCCAGTACGCCGGCCATGCGGGTGACCCGGCCGGCGGCGTCCTGCAGCGGTCTCCCCTGGAACTGCACCCAGCGCAGGGTTCCGTTGTCGACGCGGCGGATATGGCACTCGCCAGACCACACCGCCCCCTGCTCGACCGCCTCGTTCAGCCCTGCCGTCACCCGGTCGCGGTCCTCCGGCAGGATGTGGAGGAGCACGTCCTGGAAGCGCCACACCGAGCAACTGGCGGAGAGGCCGAGGATCTGATCGTAGAGCGCGGAACGCTCGAAGATGCCGGTGGCGAGATCCAGCTCCCAGGCGCCCAGGCGGCCGACCGCCAGCGCGGCGTTCAGGCGCGCCTCGCTGCGGCGCAGATGCTCGTTCATCACCTTCAGCTGGCGGTTCGACGCCGTCAGCTCACAGACACCGCGGACCAACACGGCTTCCGCCTCCTGGTCAGGCTGCCGCCTCTCCCCGCTGGCTGCCTTCCCGCCTATCAGCACCCAGTCGGTGGCATCCTCCACACGGTGGACGATGTGCGCGACGGACCCGTCCGCATCGAGGATCGGCGTGTTGATGGGGCTCCAGTACTTCAACTCGAAGCCTGGGAGGCCATCCGGCCGGGGAATGTCGTACTTCTGGACGCCCATCACGTCGGCCGAGCGCGTTGCCAGCACCCGCTCAAGCGAGACGAGCAGGTCATGGACGCCGGAGGCCGATGGATCGTCGGGGTTGTCCGGGAAAACCTCGAACAGGCCGCGCCCGAGGAGTTCGTCGCGCCGGGTCCGCGTGGCCGCCAGGTAAGCATCGGTTACGGCGGCGATCGTGAATCGGGGCGCGTCCGGCAACAGGACGAGACATGGGCTCGGCACGGCCTGAAAGAGGCGGCGGAAGTCTTCGGCCTTCAATGCGCCGCTCAGGTCATCCATTCGAGTCCTGGCTCAAGGGGGGGGGAAACAATAGCCCAATTGTAACTGGTTAAAGCGATAATGATCTACTTTCCATGAATCCCGGCTATCACCGGGCACAACATCATCACGTAATCGTGAGTTTTGTTCGCGCGCTGCCGATTGTCTGGCAGAAGATACGCTTTCCTCCCTTCTTGGAGGCATGCGTTCAGCCAGGCCGGTCCAGGAGGCCCCTCACGCGGTAGCCGCGGGTTCAACATAACGGGCTTACCCGGGACATCGCCTTCAAGGCCGCCGCCGCCCGAAGGCCGGCGGCGCAGTGCGACAGGGGGTGCCTCTGCCCGGTACCGCTTCGGGTCATGACCCGGGGCCATGAAGAGAGGCTTCCTGGGTGGTCAGGTCGTCACCATCAGACCCAAGGGTTGAGCGGCGCTGGAGTTACACAACCCTCTGTGGTTAATTCCCGGTTTCCCGGAACTCGCGCAGCGCACCCGATCGGTACAGGCTTACAAATTATGATCTCAGGTCAAAGCGGCGAGTTGAAGACGATGGCGGGCAAAGAGACAGGTCTATCGCGTATTCCCACCGGCGTGCGGGGGCTGGACGAGGTGCTGGGCGGCGGCCTCGTCCAGGGGGCTGCCTACATCGTGCAAGGGCCGCCAGGCGCCGGGAAGACGATCCTGGCCAACCAGCTCTGCTTCAGCAATGCGGCCCATGGCGGGAATGCGCTCTATGTCAGCCTGCTCGCGGAATCGCACGACCGCCTGCTGTCCTACATGCGCCCCATGCGCTTCTACGACGCTGAAGTCCTGCCCGACCGGATCTCCTACTTGAGCGCGTTTCCCATCCTCATGAAGGAAGGGCCCGCCGCACTCCAGCGGCTCCTGGTCGAGGAGATCCGGCGCCGGAACGCCACACTCGTCATCGTCGACGGGTTGTTCGTCATCCATGACGTGTTCGGCTCGGAAGCGGAGTTCCGGCGCTTCGTGCACGAGGTGCAGGGCGTCGCCAGCCTCATGCAGAGCGCGATCCTCATGCTGACGAACCAGAGCCGGGAGAGGTCGTCGCCCGAGTTCACCATGGTGGACGGCTGGATGGAGCTCATCGACGAGATCCGCGAGGCGCGGTCCGTGCGGGCCCTGGTGGTGCACAAGCAGCGCGGCTCCGCCTATCTCCGGGGCCGCCACGTGTTCCGTATCACGGATGATGGCATCGTCGTCTTCCCGCGGCTGGAAGCCGCCCAGCCGCGGCAGCCCGCGCTCTCTTCCCCCATGGCACGGGTCAGCTCCGGGATCGCGCAGTTCGACACGATGCTGCAAGGCGGCTACCCCTCCACCTCATCCACGATCATCATCGGACCGTCGGGCTCCGGCAAGACAACCCTGGGCCTGCATTTCCTCGCCGGGTCGACCCCCGAATCTCCCGGGCTGATGTTCGGCTTCTACGAGCCGCCCACCCACCTCATGGCCAAGGCCCGGGCCGTCGGGGTGGACCTGGAGGGGCTTGTCGCACGCGGTGCCGTCGAGATCCTGTGGCAGCCCGTCGCGGACAATCTGGTGGACGAGCTGGGCTGGCGGATCATTGACACGGTGCGGCGCACCGGCGCGACGCGGGTCGTCGTGGATGGCATGGAGGCTTTCGACCGCGCCCTGCTGTTCCCAAGGCGGCTGCCCACCCTCATCAACGCCCTCAACAACATCCTGAAGCCTCTGGGCACGACCGTCCTCTACACGCGGGAGATCGATGAGCTCCACGAGCTGAGGTCCCTGCCGGATGACCTCTCGGCCAAGTCGGAGAACCTGGTGCTGCTCCACTATGAGAGGCATGAGCGCCTGCTTCGCCGCATGCTCTCGATCCTGAAGGTCCGGGACAGCGATTTCGACCCGTTCTCGGAGGAATTCTACGTCACCGATCAGGGCATCCGCTTCGGCCAGCAGCCCACCCCGAAGGGGCGACGGCCGGCCGGCGCCGCGGACATTTCCAGCATGGCCCCTCCGAGCGGGGCGGCGCTCCCCTCCAGGGCATGACATGAAGAAAATTCTCGTGGTCGAGGACGAGATTGTCGTCGCGATGAGCATGGAAATGGTGATGGAGAGCGAGGGCTTTGCGGTGATGCTGGCCTCGGATGGCCGCGAAGGTCTGGTGCTGGCCGAGAGAGAGACGCCCGACCTGATCATCACCGACCTGATGATGCCCCGCATGGACGGCATGATGATGATCGCGCGGATCCGGGAAATCGGCTCCGCCACGCCTATCGCACTGACCACCCGGGTCCCGGAGGGGAAGGTCAACGCCACCTCTCAGCGCAGCTACGACGCCTTCCTTCCGAAGCCCTTCAGCGACTCCGAGCTACTGGCCGTCGTGCGCCAGCTGCTCGACGGCGCCGCTTTGTCTCGCACGCAGGAAGAAGGCTGACCGGCGGGACCGGCCATCGCACGGCATTCTCATGCAGCCCCTAACGTTTCGATTTTGCAATTTACGGGCGTGCTTTGGCCGCCGGCGGGCGCGGGACGCGTTCGCCCCGCGGCCGCGGCGGGCCTGATCTCCGCCTGACGAAACGCCGCCGCCGGGATGCGCCGGGGTGACCGTAACCGGCCGGCATGGATGTTCACGACTGCGCCAGCGCCGCGGTCTCGGCTTACGCCGTCAGCCAGGAATCTGATTACAATATCGTACCAAATGGCGCTCCGGCCGGCAGCCGGCCAGCGCCGGGTCCCCAAGCCGGGAGGGCAGTGGCATGGCCTCGATCTGGGACCTGCTGGCCGCCCGCAGGCTCGATGCGGCCATCGTCTTTCCGGCACATATCCGCGCGCTGCTCGAGAGTTGCCAGCTACAAGGGGCCGCCCCGGATGGCGACGACATCAGCGGGGATGTCGCCATGAGCGCCGGCGCGAAGCCGCTCGGCTTCTTCTCGCTGGCTCTCACGCCACCCGTCCCACCGGTGGGCTTCCGCCTGCTGTTCGAGGCAGGCCCGTCCTTCCGCTTCTGGCTGAAGGTGAGCGCGCTGCCGGGCGTCAGGATCCCCTTCGGGTTCGTGGCCGGCGCCCCGGGCGCGGCGCTGAAACCGGCGAGCCGCATGAGCGACGGCGACCGCGAATGGCTGGTCCCGGCGGCGGGCGAGGTGACGCTCGAAGGCGCGGCGCTTTCGATCCTGGTGCAGGGTGCGGCCGGCGACATGGCGCGGCTGCGGCTGACGCCCGCCGGCGAGCAGGCGGAGGGCATTGTCGCCCTGGCGCTGAAGCCCACGGCCGTGCTCATCGGCGACACCGGCTTCGGCCTCGACCTGCCGCAGGGCCTCGTCCTCGACGACAGCACGACGGCGAAGGCCGAGGGAGAGACGCGGATCGACGGGCAGGCCGTCCCGGTGCCGGCGGACGTGCCGGCCTGGCGCGGCCTCCTCGTGCGGGCGGCGCGCTTCTTCCTGCCGGAAAGCGTGCCCTTCCTCGGCGCGCATGCGGTGGACGCGCATGTCGAGATCGGGCTCGACCCGCCGGGCATCGCCCTGGCGATCCACGCCAGGGTCGCCGCCACCGAACATCGGCCGGGGATCGAGGTGCTGATCGAATGCCAGGATCCGGCGGCCTCCGCGCTGCAGGGCTTCGTGCCGACGCTGGTCGAGGCGGCGATGACCCTGCCCCTCGACGGGCGGCAGGAGGATGTCGGCGGGCAGGCGCTGACCTTCTCGGCCGGCAGGCCCGTCACCGCCCGCCTCCGCTTCGCGCGCCGGCCGGAGGATCCGCTGACCCGGCTGACGCTCGGCGTCGAGGCCCAGGGCGCGGAAGGCATCCTCAGCGTCCATGCGCCGCAGGGCGGCCCGGCCGCCCGGGCGGCGATCGGCGCCGGCGCCCTGGCCACCGCCCTGGTCGCCGACCGCCCGCCGGCGGAGGCCGATGCCGGCGGGGTGGTCCTGCACGCCCTGCTGGTCGCCGGCCTTGGCCTGACCGCCTTCCTGAAGGACAAGGGCAGCGTCACGCTCCATGGGGTGGAGCTGGATGCGGCCGGGCATGGCCTGCCGCTCGGCCAGCCGCTGAAGCTCACCATCGACTACTCGGTGGATGTGGTGGTGGTCCCGATCGAGCTCGGCGCCCTCAGCGTCCGGATCCAGGACGAGCAGCCGATGCGGGTGCGCAACCGCCATGTCGGCCTGACCATCGATCCGTCGAAGGGCGGCCTGGCCATGTTCGGCCTCGACTTCAGCCGCGCCGACATGGAGATCGAGGATCCGGGCGCCTGGCAGGTGCAGGGGCCGGCCTCGCTGTTCGACATCCTCGGCACCCGGTCCGGCCGCGGCTCGATGTGGCTGGAGGTGGACCTGCGCTTCAAGCTGGAGCTGGGGCCGGTGAAGGTCTCGGGCGCCACCATCCGCGCGACGCTCGATCCCGCCACCCGGAGGATCACCGCCTCGCTGGAGGGGCTCGACGCGGCGGTCTCGATCCCGGCGCTGGTGGAGGGGCGCGGCCGGTTCCAGCTGCTCAGGGAGGGCGGCTTCGCGGCGAGGCTCGGCCTGGCCATCCTCCCGCTCAACCTCGGCGCCTCGGCGACGGTGCTCTACCAGCCGGAGGGCGGCAGCTACCTGCTGTTCCTGCGCCTGGGGGCCGATCTGCCGGGCCCGCTCCCGGTCGCCAACACCGGCCTCGGCATCTACGGCCTCGCCGGCTCGCTCGGCATCAACGCCGCCCCGAGGCTGCCGCCCCCGGCCGGCGCGGATCCGATCGGCGCGGACCCGGTCGGCCAGCAGCTCGGCTGGGATTCCACGGCGGCCGATGCCTTCGCCTTCCAGCCCGGGGCCCGCACGCTCGGCGGGGAGGCGGTGATCGGCACCGTCCCGGATCTCGGCTTCTCCTTCTCCACCAAGGCGGGCCTGTTCCTGACCGTGCCCGACCTCGCCATCCGCGCCGCGCTCTGGAGCAAGGTAATGTCGCCGCGGCCGGGGATCGACGACCGCCCGGCGGGGCCGGAGATGGGCCTGGCCTTCAAGGGCGCCGCCGTGATCGCGCCACGCGACGGCGTCACCATCGCGCTGCGCGGCGAGCTGAACATGCCGCCGCTGCTCAGTGCCGCCATCCCGCTCGGCGCCTGGTTCCCGGCCGGCGGGCAGCCCGGGGTGGATGCCGCGGACTGGTTCATCCACCTGGGCGCGGATGGCTATGCCGGCCAGGGGCGCGGCATGGGCCCGGCGCGGGCCGTCATCCTGCCGGGCCTGCTGGAACAATCGGCCGATGCCTACCTCATGGTGCGCGGCAAGGGCATCGAGCGGTGGCCGCGCGGCCAGCCGGGCCTGACCATCGCCGATGGCATGGTGCTGGCCTTCGGCTTCGGCGTGGACATCGCGCTCGGCCCGCGCCCCTTCGCCTGGGCCGAGGTGCAGGCGCGGGCCGACCTGCTGCTCGCCACCCATCCCCTCATCCTGGCCGGCTTCGGCCGGCTGGCGGGGTCGCTGCATCTCGGCCCCTTCTCCATCGGCGTGGAGGCGCATGTCGCCTTCATCATCGCCGAGAACGCGCCCGCCGGCCTCGCAGCCCGGATCTGCGGCCGCATCGACCTGTTCTTCACCGACATCGAGGGCTGCGCCGACATCACAATCAACGCCGCGCCGACCCGCAGC
>NZ_JCACVY010000033.1:0-29707 GCF_058833935.1 Roseomonas sp. TS2
TCCGGCCCGTTCCGCGCCGCGCTAGAGTGCAACCGAAGCAACGATAAAGGAACGTCCATGTCAGACAGGCCCACCCCCCCGCCAGAGATGGACATCATGCGGATGCTTTCCGACTTCCGACTGCCGGTGATGCCGGATGTCGAGGCGCTCGCCGCCGCCCAGCGCCGCAATTTCGAGGCGCTCTCGGCCGCCAACAAGGTGGCGCTGGAAGGCGCCCAGGCGGTCGCCCGCCGGCATATGGAGATCCTGCAGAGCTCCATGGCGGAGATGACCCAGGCCATGCAGGGCCTGAGCGGCGAGGCGGACCCGCAGGCCAAGGCGGCGCGCCAGGCCGAGATGGTCAAGGCCACCTATGGCCGCGCCGTCTCCAACATGCAGGAGATCGCCGATCTCATCCAGAAATCCAACGCCGAGGCGCTGTCGCTGCTGAACCGCCGCTTCGCCGAGGCGATGGACGAGGTGAAGTCGCTGATGGCGAAATCCTCCGGCTGAGCCGGAGCAAAGCCGGCGGCGCCTAGCGGCGCCGCCGGAACAGGGAGCGCATCTGCCGCTTCAGGCTGGGCGGCCGCTCGGGATCGACCAGGTCGCTCTCCGCCAGGGTCTCCTCGGCGGCGCTCAGCTCCCGCAGCGGCAGGGGCTGCAGCCGGCGCCCACCCGAGGCCAGCGCCTCCACCGCGCCGATCAGCGAGCCGTGCTTCCCGACCGCCGCCACGACGGCTTCCGGATCATGGTCGAGATGCTCCGCCAACAGCCGGTGCCGCAGCGCCAGGATGGCCTGCCGCGTCGCCTCCGGATCGGCGGCCATGGTGGCATCCACCGCCAGGTCGCACTCGGTGTCGTGCCCCATCGAGCGGTTGTTGAGGTTGGCGGAGCCGATCTTCAGCACACGGTCGTCCATGATCATGATCTTGGCGTGCACATAGATCGGCGTGCCCGCCTCGTTCACCGGGTGCAGGATGCGGAAGCGCCCGTACCGGTCCGCCTTGCGCACCATGTGCACCAGCCGCACCCGCGCCGCGTCCATCGTTGCCTGCTCCAGCCAGCCATCGGCGGATTCCGGGTTGATCAGCAGGATCTCCGGCCCGTCCGGCTCCCGCAGCCGCGCCGCCATGGCCTCGGCCACACGGCGGGAGGCGAAGTACTGGCTCTCGATGTAGAGGCTCTGCCGCGCCGTGGCGATCAGCCGCAGCGTCAGCGCCTCGATCTCGCTCACCTGCGGCTCCTCCTGGTAGGCCGCCATGGTGCGGGCGATGCCGACCTCCACCTGCTGCAGCAGCGGCTCCAGCTCCTCCGGCCAGCTCGGCCCCTCGCCCGGCGCGGCGGGCCAGTCCTCGCCCGTGGCGCGCTTCCAGCGCTCGCGGGCCAGTTCGCCCAGCGCCCGGGCCAGCGGGCCGTCGGCGCAGGTGGTGGCGTCGTGCCAGGGGGGGAGGGGCTTGCCGCCGGGCGTGTGCCGGGCCGGGGCATCCTCGGCATGTTCCGGCGTGTCCCACCGGCCCACCGTCATGTCGATGCCGCCGCAGAAGGCCAGCGCGTCATCCACCACCAGCAGCTTCTGGTGGTGCGCGGCGGTGGGCGGGTGGGCGCCGTCCAGCTTCATCCGCACCCGGTGTCCGAACAGCCAGCGCAGGAAATAGGCCGGCGTCTCGCCCCGGCCCAGCGATTGCAGCAGGCCGAGATCCCATTTCAGGATGCCGATGCGCAGCGAGTTCCGGCGCTTGGCGAGCCAGTTGAGGAAGGCGCCGACGCGGTTCGGGCCCTCCAGCGTCTGGCCCTGCGGCTCCAGGGTGATGCGGGCGTCGAAATCCCAGCCGACCAGGATGACGCTGTGCCGGGCCCGCAGCATGGCCTGCTTGGCCGTCCGGAAATAGTCCGACGCATCCACCAGCACGGCCAGTTTGTCAGCCCGCGCCACCCGCCAGCAGGTCTCGCCGGGAACCAGCAGGGGCGTGGCGGCGTCGTTCGGCACAGGCGGTCTCCTCGGGAGGGGGTACCAGGGGCAGCGGCCCAGCTTCGGCTGAAAAGCGCCGCCGCCGGGAGGTTTTCATGGACTTTTGTCCATGTTCCTCCCGGGGCATGTCTCAGGCCGGCAGGCGGACCAGGGCGCGCAACCCGCCCAGCGGGCTGCCCTGCAACACGATATCCCCACCATGGGCGCGGGCGATATCGCGGGCGATCGCCAGGCCCAGCCCGGTGCCGCCGGCGGAGAAGCTGGTGAAGGGCCGGAACGCCTCCTCTCGCGCCTGCTCGGGGATGCCGGGGCCGTCATCGTCCACCGAGATCATCACCCACCGGCCGGTGGAGCGGCCGCTTTCCTCGCGCGGCGCCTCGGTAACGGCCACAGCGATGCGGCGGGCATGGCGGCGGGCATTGTCCAGCAGGTTGCCGAGGCAGCGGCGCAGCGCATCCACCCGCAGCGGCAGCACCAGCGCCTCCGGCGCCTCCACCGAGACGATGGCGCCGTCCCGCTGCGTCCGCGCCGCGAGGTCGCGCACCAGCTCGGTGAGGTCGGCGGGCTGCGACTGCTCCGTCCCCTCCCCGCGCGCGAAGGCGAGGTAGGTGGCGATCATCCGCTCCATCTCCGCCACATCCTCGGTCATGGCGGCGGCATCCTCCTCGGCGCCGGCGGGCAGCATGGCCAGGCTGAGGCGCAGCCGCGTCAGCGGCGTGCGCAGATCGTGGCTGATGCCGGCCAGCATCTCCGTCCGCTGGCCGATGAAGCGGCGGATGCGCGCCTGCATCTGGTTGAAGGCCGCCGCCGCCTGCCGCACCTCGGAGGCCCCCTCGGGCTTGATCGGCCCCACCTCGCGGCCCAGCCCGAAGGCCTCGGCGGCGCTGGCCAGCCGCCGGATGGCGCGCACCTGGTTCTTCATGAACAGGGCGGCGACGAAGAACAGCAGCAGCGAGGTGCCGACCAGCCAGATGACGAAGAGGTAGAGGGTGCCGAAGAACAGCCGCTTGCGCGGCGCCTCCACATGCAGCACCCCATCCGGCATCTGCACGCGGATGATGACGCTGCGCGGGTCGGACTGCCAGTCGGTGTCGAAGGGCAGGCCGACGCGCTCGCGCAGCGCCTGTGCCAAGTCCCCCTCCAGCGGCAAGATCGGCAGCCAGCTCTGCCGCTGGCCGGGGATGGCGATGGTGGCGTCCGGCTCGAAGGCCAGGGAGAGGTCCATCCGCCAGGCCGCCTCGCGGAAGATCCAGCCCCGTTCCACCTCGCGCGGGTGGCGGCTGAGCAGCTCCACCACCATGCCGACATCCCCCGCCACACCTCCCGCCAGCCGGCGCGAGATGACGTCGAGATGCCCGCCATAGAAAAGCTGCAGCGCCACGCCCTGCAGGATCAGCAGCGGCAGCAGGATGATGAGCAGGGCGCGCCCCAGCAGGCCGCGGGGCAGCAGCCCGCGCAGCGGCGTGCCGAGCTTCCGCAGCGCGCGGCGCATCAGGGGCGGGGCGGGCTTCATATGCCGGGCTTCAGCACATAGCCGCGGTGCCGCACCGTCTGCAGGAAGCGCGGCTCACGCGGGTCGGGCTCGATCTTGCGGCGCAGGCGGGTCACCTGCACGTCGATGGCGCGCTCCCCCGCCTCCGGCGTGCCGAGGGCGGCGGCGATCTCCTCGCGCGTCAGCACCTCGCCGGCGCGGCGGGCCAGCGCCGAGAGCAGCGCCGCCTCGCCGCCGGTCAGGCGCTGGCTGCCCTCGGGGCCGCGCAGCTCGCCGCGCTCGGGGTCGAACCAGTGCGGGCCGAGCTGCACGGGAGCCAGCGGCAGGCTGGCCGGCAGCGCCGGCGCCACCCGCCGCAGGATGGTGCGGATGCGCAGCGCCAGCTCGCGCGGCTCGAAGGGCTTGGCCAGGTAGTCGTCCGCGCCGCGCTCGAAGCCGGCGATGCGGTCGTCCGGCGCGCCGGCGGCGGTGAGCATCAGGATCGGCACCTCGTGACCCTCCCGCCGCAGCCCCTCGGTGAGGTCGAGGCCGGATTCGCCGGGCATCATCACATCCACCACCAGCAGGTCGAAGGCCATGGCCTGCAACGCCTGGCGCGCCGCCGCGGCATCGGCCGCCGCGCTGACGCGGAAGCCCTGCTCCGAGAGGAAGCGCTGCAGCAGGTTGCGCAGCCGCGCATCGTCATCCACCACCAGCAGGTGCGGCTCGGCGCCGCCGCCCGGCCCTGCCCCGCTCATGCCGCGCTCCGGGGCTTGGTGCCGATCGGGCGCGCCGCCTCGGGCAGGGCCCGGTCGAGCTGGGCGCGGGCCTCGGGGCCCATCAGCCCGCGCATGACGCGGCGGAACCCCTCCACCGCCACCGGCCCGGCCTCGCGGTAGGCGCGCATCACCCATTCCCGCTGCCGCTCGAACAGGCGCTTCTCCAGCGCCTCGCCCTTCTCGGTCAGCGAAAGCAGGCGCTGGCGGCGGTCGTTGCGCCCGGGCGCCTGCACCACATAGCCCTCCTCCACCAGCGGATTCAGCACCCGGCCCAGCGACTGCTTGGTGATGCCGAGGATCGCCAGCAACTCTCCCACCGTGATGCCGGGGCGGCGGCCGACGAAGTGCAGCACGCGGTGATGCGCCCGGCCCATGCCGAGCTCGGCCAGGATGGCGTCGGGGCCGGCGGTGAAGTCGCGATAGCCGAAGAACAGCAGGTCCTGGGCGAGCCGGAGCTCCTCCTCGCGCAGGAACAGGAGCTGGCGTCCAGCGCCCACGGGCTTCGCGTCCGGTGCTTCAGGCATTGCAGTCATGCTTCCCTGTTGGGTCAGCGTCATTGACACATCGAACGGGTAATTTTACCGTCGCCTTATTCAGCGCAATTATGTTGCGCAGACAAGAGCCGGAGGATGGCACACATGGCGCTGGTTCCCTTTGACGACCGTGACGGCTGGATCTGGATGGACGGCCAGATGGTCCCCTGGCGGGATGCCAAGCTGCACGTCCTGACCCACGGGCTGCATTATGCCAGCGGTGTGTTCGAGGGCGAACGGGCCTATGGCGGAAATATCTTCAAGCTGCGCGAGCACACGGAGCGGCTGATCGCCTCCGGCCGCATCCTCGGCTTCGAGATCCCCTACACCGCCGAGGAGATCGACGCCGCCTGCATCGCCGTGATGCAGAAGAACGGCCTGACCGACGCCTATATCCGCCCCCTCGCCTGGCGCGGCTCGGAGATGCTGGCGGTCTCGGCGCAGCAGACGAAGATCCATCTGGCGATCGCCACCTGGGCCTGGCCGAACCTGTTCGGCGACAACCGCATGAAGGGCGTGCGCCTCGGCATGGCGCCCTGGCGCCGCCCGGCGCCCGACACGGCGCCAACCGCCAGCAAGGCCGCCGGCCTCTACATGATCGGCACGCTCTCGAAGCACGCCGCCGAGGCGCAGGGCTACGACGACGCGCTGATGCTGGACTACAAGGGGGATGTGGCGGAGGCGACCGGCGCCAACGCCTTCTTCGTCTTCGACGGCGAGCTGCACACGCCGACGCCCATCTGCTTCCTCGACGGCATCACCCGCCGCACGGTGATGGGGCTGGCGCGGCAGAAGCAGATCAAGGTGGTGGAGCGCACCATCCGGCTGGAGGAGATCGGGCAGGCCAGCGAGGTGTTCCTGGCCGGCACGGCGGCCGAGGTGACTCCGGTGCGGGTGATCGGTGAGCACAGCTACACGCCCGGCGCCATCACCGAGACGCTGCTGCGCGACTACGAGGCGCTGGTGCGCCTGAGCCCGGAGGAGGTGGCGCGCCGCGCCGCCTGACCGGGCCGGCGGACGGCCGGCGGCCCGCCCTGGCGGCGGGCCGTCAGCCGATGATCAGGGCCAGGGCCACCAGGATCAGGATCGCGCCTCCGCCCCCGATCAGGGCGAGGCCCAGCCGGGAGCGGCTGCCCGGGCCGACGGTCTGCTCGATGCTGCCGCCCCGCGCCAGCCCGACGGCATTGCCGGGCTGCTGTGTCTCCAGCCTCCGGGCCTGCGCCACCTGCTCGAGGGTGGGCGAAACGCCGGCCGCCTCGTCATCGGCGCCGAGCGGCGCAGCGGCGGGGTCGTGGAACGCCACCTTGTCTCCGGTGCGGCCGCTGTCGATCTCGTGCCGCAGGCGGTCGGTCTGCATTGGTGCCTCTTTCTCGCGCATCGCCCTGTTCTCCATGCGAAAAGGGGGCGTCGTGCCCCCTTTGCCGTTTTCCGCTTTCCGCCGCAGGCAGGCCGCCGTCAGCGGCCGCCGCTGTTCTGCCCGCCCTTGCGGCCGGCTTCCGAAGCGCGTTCCCGGTCCTGCGCGAAATTGCCGCCGCTGGCCTGCCCGCCCTTCTGCCCCGCCTCAGAAGCCCGCTGCGGGTTGTTGGCGAAGTTGCCCCCGCTCTTCTGGCCGCCCTTGCGGCCCGCCTCGACGGACAGCGCAGGGTCCCGGGAGAAGCTGCGCTGCCCGGGTGGCACGCTCTGCCCGCCCCTGGAGGCGATTTCGTGCTGCCTGTCCGAATCCATCGACGCGAAGCCACGGTTCGAACTGTTCTGGTTGGTCACGGGGTTGTCCCTTCCGTTGTGAACAGTCGCCGACGATGAACCGGCCCTCCCGCGCTCCGGTTCCCGGAAAAGCCCCCGGCCTTTTCCGCCCCGCCCTGCCCGCCATGGCCGGCACGGCTTCCGCTCGCGGAGCCCAGGGGCCAGAATGCGCCGCCACGCCAGGGAGCACCCACCACCGATGAACTGGACCGACGCCACCGCCCGAGCCGCGCTGCGGCGCGTGTTCGACGCCGCCATCCGCGCCGCCGACCCGCGCGCCATCCTGGCCGGCCACCTGCCGCCGCAGCCCCGGGGCCGCGTGGTGGTGGTGGGCGCCGGCAAGTCGGCCGCGGTGATGGCGGCGGCGGTGGAGGCCGCCTGGCCGGGGGCCGATCTCTCCGGCCTCGTCATCACCCGCTACGGGCATGCGGTGCCCACGGCCCGCATCCGCGTGGTCGAGGCCAGCCACCCGGTGCCGGACGCCGCCGGCGCCGCCGCCGCCGCCGAGGTGCTGCGCGCCGTGCAGGGCCTGACGGCGGACGACCTGGTGCTGGCGCTGATCTCGGGTGGCGGCTCCTCGCTGATGGCGCTGCCCGCCGAGGGGCTGACGCTGGAGGACAAGCAGGCGGTGAACCGCGCCCTGCTCGCCTCCGGCGCCACCATCCACGAGATGAACTGCGTCCGCCGGCACCTCTCCGCCATCAAGGGCGGGCGGCTGGCGGCGGCGGCGCATCCCGCGCGGGTGCTGACGCTGGCCATCTCCGACGTGCCGGGGGACGATCCCACCGTCATCGCCTCCGGCCCCACCGTGCCGGACCCGTCGAGCTTCGCCGAGGCGCGTGGCATCGTGGCGCATTACGGCATCGGCCTGCCGCCCGCCGTGGCCGCGCATCTCGCGGCCGCCGCCGACGAGACGCCCAAGCCCGGCGACCCGCGCCTGGCCGGCGCCGAATTCCGCATGATCGCGACGCCGCAGATGGCGCTGGAAGCCGCCGCCGCCGAGGCGCGCGCCCTGGGCCTCACCCCCCTGCTGCTGGGCGACGCGCTGGAGGGCGAGGCGGCGGTGCTGGGCACGGCGCTGGCCGGCATCGCCCGCAGCGTCCGCGCCCATGGCCACCCGGTGGCGGCGCCCGCTCTGCTGCTCTCCGGCGGCGAGACCACGGTGACCATCCGCCCCGGCACGCCCCAGGGGCGCCCCGGTGGCGGGCGCGGCGGGCGCAACGGGGAATGCCTGCTGGGCTTCGCCCTCGCCGCTGCCGGCCAGCCCGGCACCTGGGCGCTGATGGGCGACACGGACGGCATCGACGGCTCGGAGGAGAATGCCGGCGCCATCGCCGCGCCCGACACGCTGGCCCGCGCCATGGCGGCCGGGCTCGACGCGCGCGCGCTGCTGGCGGCGCATGACAGCTTCGGCCTTTTTCACGGATTGGGCGATACCATCGTCACCGGGCCGACACTGACGAATGTTAACGACTTCCGTGCCATCCTGATTGCCTGACGGCGCCTCTGCCGCCATGTGCCGGGCTCAAACTGCCCGGCCTTTCCTCTCATGCCGGGCTGAAGCCCGAGACAGAAGGATACTCCCTTGCCGCCGCGCATCCCGCTCCGCCGCCACCGCCGCACCAAGATCGTCGCCACGCTGGGCCCGGCCAGCTCCACGCCGGAGGTGCTGGAGCGCCTCTACCGCGGCGGCGCCGACGTGTTCCGGCTCAACTTCAGCCATGGCAGCCACGAGGACCACGCGGCGCGCATCGAGATGATCCGCGCGCTGGAGAAGAAGGTGGGCCGGCCCATCGGCATCCTGGCCGATGTGCAGGGGCCGAAGCTGCGCGTCGGGCGGTTCCAGGGCGGGCGGGTGCAGCTGCAGACCGGCCAGCGCTTCCGCCTCGACATGAGCGCCACGCCGGGCGACGTGCGCCGCGTGCAGCTGCCGCATGCCGAGATCATGGACGCGGCCCGCATCGGCACCACCCTGCTGCTCGATGACGGCAAGCTGCGCCTGCGCGTGGTGCACAAGCGGGACGACCACCTGGAGACCGAGATCCTGGTCGGCGGCCCGCTCTCCGACCGCAAGGGCGTGAACGTGCCGGACGTGGCGCTGCCCATCCCGGCGCTGACCGAGAAGGACCGTGCCGACCTCGACTTCGTGCTGCCGCTCGGCATCGAGTATGTCGGCCTCTCCTTCGTGCAGCGCCCCGAGGACGTGGCCGAGGCCAAGGCCATCGCCGATGGCCGCGCCTGGGTGATGGTGAAGATGGAGAAGCCCCAGGCGGTCGAGAATCTTGAGGGCATCCTGGCGCTCACCGACTGCGTCATGGTGGCGCGCGGCGACCTCGGCGTGGAATGCCCGCCCGAGGAGGTGCCGCTGATCCAGAAGCGCATCGTCCGCGCCGCCCGCGCACTCGGCAAGCCGGTGGTGGTGGCGACGCAGATGCTGGAGAGCATGATCACCGCCCCCGCCCCCACCCGCGCCGAGGCCTCCGACGTCGCCACCGCCGTGTTCGACGGGGCGGACGCGGTGATGCTCTCGGCCGAGAGCGCCGCCGGCCAGTTCCCCTTCGAGGCGGTGAACATGATGGACCGCATCCTGACCCGCGTGGAGCAGGATGATGGCTGGCGCCAGATCACCGACGCCGCCCGCCCCGCGCCGGAGAAGAACTCGGCCGGCGCCATCGCCGCAGCCGCCCGCCAGGTGGCCGAGACGATCGAGGCGGAGGTGATCGCCACCTTCACCGCCACCGGCTCCACCACGCTGCGCGTGGCGCGGGAGCGGCCCGGCAGCCCGATCCTGGGCCTCACTTCCAGCGAGGCCACCTCGCGCCGCATGGCGGTGGTGTGGGGCGTCCACCCCCTGCTCTCGGCCGAGCCGCACTCGATGACGGACATGGTGCACAAGGCGGTGCGCGCGGCCCAGGCGGAAGGCTTCGCCAGCACGGGGGATGAGGTGGTGGTCACCGCCGGCGTGCCCTTTGGGACGCCAGGGACGACCAACGCGCTGCGCGTGGCCGTGGTGAAGTAGAAAAGGCAAGGCCGGGGGGAAGGAATTCCCCCGGACCCCCATCTTTTTTCTGTCAGCTTGCCGCTTCGCGGTCGAGCAGGGCGCGCTTGCGCGGCAGGCCCCAGCGGTAGCCGGTGAGGCTGCCGTCGCGGCCAATCACCCGGTGGCAGGGCACCGCCAGCGCCACCGGGTTGGCGCCGCAGGCCGCCGCCACCGCCCGCACGGCGCGCGGCTGGCCGATGCGCGCCGCCAGATCGGAATAGGTGGTGGTGCGGCCGGGCGGGATGTCCGTCAGCGCCTGCCAGACGCGGTGCTGGAAGGCGGTGCCGCGCAGATCCAGCGGCAGGGCGCGGGCGGCGTGCGGCTCCTCGATCAGCGCGACCACGGCGCGCAGTTCCGTCGCCATGGCTCCGTCGCCCGGAAGCAATCGCGCCTGTGGGAAGCGGGCGGCCAGCTCCCCCTCCAGCGTCGGCTCATCCGGGCCGAAGGCGATGCGGCAGAGGCCCTTCTCCGTGCGCGCCACCAGCAGCAGGCCGAGCGGCGATTCCGTGAAGGCGTAGCGGATCTCCTCCCCCGCCCCGCCACGCCGGGCGGCGCCGGGCGTCATGCCGAGCAGCCGGCCGGGTCGCTCATAGACACGGCTCTCGCTGCCGAAGCCGGCCTCCGCCACCGCATCGGCCACGCGGGTGCCCCCGGCCAGGGCGGCTTGCAGGCGGCGTGCCTTCACCGCGTCGGCATAGGCGCCGGGGGTGAGGCCGGTCACCGCGCGGAACAGGCGCAGGAAGTGGTGCTTCGCGTAGCCGGCGCGGGCGGCCAGCACCGCCAGGGGCGGCAGGGTCTCCGCCTCCTCGATCAGCGCGCAGGCGGCGCGCACCGCCTCGGCCTGCAGGGCGGCGCGCTCGCCACGCGGGTCGCAGCGGCGGCAGGCGCGGAAGCCCGCCGCCTCGGCGCCCGCGCAATCGGCGAAGAAGCGCACGTTCCGCCGCAGCGGCAGGCGGGAGGGGCAGCCGAACCGGCAATAGACGCCCTGCGTGGTCACGGCATAGAGCATGCCGGGATTGGGCTGGCGGCCTTGCAGGGCGGACCAGAGCCGGTCGGCCTGCTGTTCCGCCGGGAGGTCCGTGACGCTGTCCATGGCGATGTCCGTGGAGGTTCCGGTGTCGGGGCTCATGGCGGGCTGTGTCGCACGGGCCGGGCGGGAGCGGCCATCCGGCCGTTGCCGCGGCACGGCGCTTCAGGTGCCGGTGCCGTGCACCTTGTCGTGCAGGGCGCGCAGCCGCTCCGCCGCGCCCGGCAGGGTCGGGTGCAGGCTCACCGCCTCCTCCATCGCGCGCAGCGCGCCCTGCCTGTCCCCCACCTGCTCGCGCAGCGAGGAGAGCAGCGCCAGCGCCACGAAGTGCCGCGGCTGCAGCACCAGCACCTGCTGCAGGTCGCTCATGGCGGCCTGCATGTCGCCCAGGGCGGCCAGCGCCTGGGCGCGCATCAGCCAGGCATCGGCATGGCCGGGTTGCAGGGTGATGGCGGCGTCGAAATCCTCCACCGCGTCGGCCGGGGCCTCGGCCTCCAGGTTGCGCCGGCCGCGTTGCAGCAGCAGCGTCACGGCGGGCGAGGCACCCTGCGCCCAGAGGGTGCGGATGCGCGCGGCCAGGGCAGCGCCCGCCACCTCGTCCGGCGCCGCGGGCAGTGCGTCCAGCAGGCGCTCGACCTCCGCCTTGCGGGCTTCGGCGGTGGCGGGGCGCTGCGCCTCCGCCACCCCGGGGGGCAGCAGCGGCAGGGCCAGCAGGAGCAGGGGCAGCAATGCGGCGCGCATGGCGCCATGGTCCGGTGGCCGGGCGGTGCTCCGCAAGCAAAATCCGCCCGGCCGCCGCGCGGGTCCAGCGCGGCGCGTGGCCCATCGCACACCCGGTTGAAGGCCAGCACCACCAGGAAGATGGCGAGGCCGGGATAGACCGACATCCATGGCGCCTGGGTGAGGATGCGCTGCGCCGCGTTCAGCATCGAGCCCCCGGAGGCGCGGGCGGCTGCTGGCCGAGGAAGGAGAACGAGGCCTCGGCGATGATCGCCTCCGCGATGGCCAGCGTGCCCCGCACCAGCAGCGGCGGGTTGCCCATGGCGCGAACGGCCTCCCCCCGGTCCATCGCCTTGGCCTCCAACGCCATGCCGCGCGCCAGGCGCACGAAGATCGGCGTGGCGGAGATGGCGATGGCCTGCAGCGCCACGGCGATGAACACCAGCCCCGCCAGCAGCCCGGCCATGGCCAAGCGGTCGGCCGCATGCCGCCCGGGAGCTGGTGCGGATACCGCGCCGCCTCGGGGATGCACACCTGCTCGGGCGCGGCGATGGCGGCGCCGTGCCTTGGCCGGCAGCCCGCAGATCTCCCGCCTGGCGAGGCGGAAGGTGATGGAGAGGTCGATGACCTCGAGCGCCGGCGAGTTCATGGGCCGGCACCGGCGCCGGCTGGAAGGGGGAGAGGCAGGGGCATGGTGCCGGAAACTTGCACAATCCGGGCCACGGCCGGGCCGCGCTCCGGCTTGGCAAGGCAGGGGGGCGCCCGGCAGCATGGCAGGATGCATCCGCCCCCGGCCGGCATAGCCAGCACCAGCATGGCAGGCATGGGGCAGGACGAGGAGGCTTCCCTGCCGCCGTTTCGCCCCCACTTCGCGGGAAGCCGCCTCCGCCGACGCGGCCTGACACTCCCGCGCCGCCGCCGCGTTGCCGCAGCGGCACCGCCCCCACCGCTTCCGGAGACGACCCGATGACCCTGCCGCCCGCCCTGCCCTCCGCCCCCCTCAAGCGCCGCGCCGCGCTGGGGCTGGCCGCCGCCGGCCTCGCGCTCGCCCTGCCCCGCGCCCCGCGCGCGCAGGACCGCCCCGTCACCATCGGCTCCAAGCTGGACACGGAGGGCGCGCTGCTCGGCGAGATGATCGCCCAGGTGCTGGAGGCGCAGAAGGTGCCGGTGCAGCGCCGCCTGCAACTCGGCCCGACGCGCATCGTCCGCGAGGCGCTGATCGCTGGCGAGATCGACCTCTACCCCGAATACACCGGCAATGGCGCCTTCTTCTTCCAGAGGGAGGACGACCCGACCTGGCACAACGCCGCCCAGGCGGCCGAGACAGTGCGCCGGCTGGACGCCGAGCGGAACAAGCTGGTCTGGCTGAAGCCTGCGGCGGCCAACAACACCTGGGCCATCGCCGTGCGCCAGGACCTGGCGAAGCAGGCCGGCCTGAAGAGCCTGGACGATCTGGCGCGCCACCTGAAGGCCGACGGCGCCTTCAAGCTCGCCGCCTCGGCCGAGTTCGTCGAGAGCCCGGCGGCGCTGCCTTCCTTCCAGAAGGCCTATGGCTTCACCCTGCCGCCCGAGCGGCTGCTGGTGCTCTCGGGCGGCGACACGGCGGTGACGATGCGCGCCGCCGCCGAGAAGCTCAACGGCGTCAACGCCGCCATGGTCTATGGCACGGACGGCGCCATCCAGGCGCTGGAGCTGGTGGTGCTGGAGGACCCGAAGGGCGCGCAGATCGTCTACCAGCCTGCCCCCGTGGTGCGGCAGGCGGTGGCCGAGCGGCTGCCGAAGCTCGGCGAATGGCTCGACCCGCTCTTCGCCTCGCTCTCGCTGGAGACGCTGCAGACGCTGAACGCCCGCATCGTGGTGGAGGGGCAGCCGGCGCGGCAGGTGGCCGCGGCGCATCTGCGCGGCCTCGGCCTCGCGCGCTGACCATGCCGCCGCGACCGGCCGCCCTCGCCGCCCGCGCCGCGCCCGAGCCCGCCGCCCCGCCGCGCGAGGCCACCGCCGTGGCGCTGCTGGCGGCGGGGGCGGCGCTATGCCCCTTCCTGCTCGGCTGGCTCTCGCTGGCGCCGAACCGGCTGCTCAGCCCCCGCCCCGCCGCCCTGCCGATGACGCCGGGCGTAACGCTGGGGCTGGGAGCCTTCCTGTTCGCCTGCCTGGCCGTGCTGCTGCTGGCGCGGCGGGAGCGGCTGCTGCCCTGGGCCGAGGCCGCCGCCGCCCTGGCGCTGACGGCGCTGCTGGCGACCCTCGGCCTTGGCGCCGGCATGGCGCTGGAGGGCGTCTCGCCGCTGGCGCGCGCCATGCCGGCGGCCGGGCCGTGGCTGGCGGTGCTGCTGCTGGCGCTGGCGGCGGGAAGCTGCGCCGCCGGGCGCGGCGGCACGCCGGCGCGCTTCCTGCTGCTCTCCGCGCTGGGGGCCGCCGGGCTGCTGGCGGCCGGGCTGCTCGACGGCCTCTCCGTGGTGCGGGAGGCGGCGGCGCGCGGGGCCGAGATCCGTGCCGCCCTCGGCCAGCACCTGCTGCTGGCCGGCGGCGCGCTGGCGCTCGCCCTGGCGCTGGCGGTGCCGCTCGGCCTGCTGGCGCTCTCCCGCCCGCGGCTGGAGGCGGTGCTGATGGCGGTGGCCAACGGCTTCCAGGTGATCCCCTCCATCGCCTTGTTCGGCCTGCTGATGGGGCCGCTGGCGGCGCTGGCGGCGGCCTTCCCCGGGCTGCGCGCCTGGGGGGTGGGCGGCATCGGGCCGGCGCCGGCCATGCTGGCCATCTCGGCCTACCTGCTGCTGCCGCTGGCCAGCGCCCTGCTGGCCGGGCTGCGCGTCGCGGGGCCCGCGCTGCTGGATGCCGCGCGCGGCCAGGGGCTGACCGCGCGCCAGACCCTGCTGCGCCTGCGCCTGCCGCTCGGGCGCGGCGTCATCCTGGGCGGGCTGCGGGTGGCGGCGGTGCAGGCGGTGGGGCTGGCCACGCTGGCGGCGCTGATCGGCGGCGGCGGCCTCGGCGCGCTGGTGTTTCAGGGCATCGGCCAGCTCGCCACCGACCTCATCCTGCTCGGCGTGCTGCCGGTGGTGGCGCTCTCGCTGCTGGTGGACGCCCTGCTGGCCGCGCTGCAATCGGCGCTGGAGGTGCCGCGATGATCCGCTTCGAGGGAGTCTCCCGCCGCTATGGCGACCGCGCCGTGGTGGACCGGGTGACGCTGGAGGTGCCCACGGGCAGCATCTGCGTGCTGCTCGGCGAGAGCGGCTCCGGCAAGTCCACGCTGATGCGCATGGTCAACCGCCTCGTCGAGCCCAGCGCCGGCCGCGTGCTGGTCTCGGGGCGGGACGTGGCGCAGGCCGAGCCGGAGGCGCTGCGGCGCGGCATCGGCTATGTCATCCAGTCGGTCGGGCTGTTCCCGCACTGGCGGGTGGCGGAGAACATCGCCACCGTGCCGCGCCTGCTGGGCTGGGCGCCGGAGCGCGCCGCCGCGCGGGTGGACGAGCTGCTGGCGCTGGTGGGGCTGGAGCCGGAGCGCTTCCGCGCCCGCTTCCCGCACGAGCTCTCGGGCGGGCAGGCGCAGCGCGTGGGGCTGGCGCGGGCGCTGGCCGCCGACCCGCCGCTGCTGCTGATGGACGAGCCCTTCTCCGCCCTCGACCCCGGCACGCGGCGCGACCTGCAGGCGGAGCTGCGCCGCATCCATGCCAGCACCGGCAAGACCATCCTCTTTGTCACCCATGACGTGGAGGAGGCGCTGGCGCTGGCCGATCATCTGGCGGTGCTGGAGGAGGGCCGGCTCGCCGCGCATGGCCGCCCGGCGCGGGTGCTGGAGGATGGCTCGGACCGCAGCGTGCGCCGCCTGTTCGGCGAGGAGAGCCTGGCCTTCCACCGCCTCGGCACCCTGCCCGCCGCCCGCCTCGCCCGCGACGAGGATGCGGAGGACGGCCTGCCCGTGCTGCCTGCCGCCGCCTCGCTGAAGCAGGCGCTGATGCTGATGCTGGAACAGGGCGCCGACCGCCTCGCCGTGCCGGCCGAGGCCGGCTTCCCCGGCGGCACGCTGCACTGGGCCGACCTGGTGCGCGCGGCGTGAGCCGGCCGCTCCTCTGGCTGCTGGCGCAGGCCGCCGCCTTCCTGCTGGCGCTGTGGGCGGCGCCGCGCGCGGAGGGGCTGTGGCGCTGGCTGTTCCCCGGCATCGCCCGGCCCGTGTGGGAGAGCCAGGGCTGGTTCACCCTGCTGGGCGAGCACCTGATGCTCTCGCTCGGCGCCGCGGCCATCGCCGGCGCCATCGGCCTCGGCGCCGGCATCCTGGCCACGCGGCCGGGCGGGCAGCGGCTGCGGCCGCTGCTGGACGCGGTGTTCTCCCTGGCCCAGGCCATCCCGCCCGTGGCGGTCATCGCGCTCGCCCTGCCGCTGCTGGGCTTCGGCGCGGCGCCCACCCTGCTGGCGCTGGTGCTCTATGCCAGCCTGCCGGTGATGCGCGGCGCCGTGGCGGGGCTCGATGCCGTGCCGCCCGGCGTGCTGGATGCCGCGCGCGGCACCGGCATGGGGCGTGCGGGCATCCTGGCGCGGGTGGAGCTGCCGCTGGCGCTGCCGGTGATCCAGGCGGGGCTGCGCGTCGCCGTCGTGCTCTCGATCGCCACCACGGCGGTGGGGGCCGTGGCCGGGGCGCAGTGCCTGGGCACGCCCATCGTCACCGGGCTGGCCAATGGCAACATGGCCTGGGTGGCGCAGGGCGCCGTGTTCACCGCCTGGCTGGCGCTGCTGGCGGACCGGGCGCTGCGGCTGGTGCTGGCGCGGAGCACGGGATAGGCGCGGCGGGCAGCACCAGGACTGCCGGGCCGGAGGCCCATGCGCCAAACCTGCCGGAGGCCCATGCGCCACACCTGCCGGAGGCTCAAGCGCCACACGTTCAGAATCCTTTACCGTCCCCGGGCATAGCCTCGCGCCACTTTCTCTCCCCCGAGGTAGCCATGCTCGATACGATCTGCGCCGCCCTCCCCCCCAGCGCGGCGGCCCGCATGGCCGCCGTCCAGGCCAGCCAGGCGGTGATCGAGTTCCAGCTCGACGGCACCATCCTCGGGGCCAACGACCTGTTCCTGCGGGCCATGGGCTACACGATCGAGGAGATTCGCGGCCGGCCGCACAGCATGTTCATGGAGCCGGGCGCGCAGTCGGACCCCGCCTACCAGCTGTTCTGGCGGGAGTTGCGGGCGGGCCGCTTCCAGAGCGCCGAGTTCCGGCGGATCGCCAAGGGCGGGCGCGAGGTCTGGATCCAGGCTTCCTACTGCCCGGTGCTCAACCGCTGCGGCAGGCCGGCGCGCATCATGAAGTTCGCCACCGACATCACGGCCAGCAAGATGCTCGCGGCGGACCATGCCGGGCAGATCGCCGCCATCCACCGCTCCCGCGCCGTCATCGAGTTCGACCTGTCGGGCAAGGTGCTCACCGCGAACGAGAATTTCCTCGCCGCCACGGGCTACCGGCTGGACGAGATCGTGGGCCAGCACCACTCCATGTTCATGCACCGGGAGGAGCAGCGCCTGCCCGCCTACGAGGCCTTCTGGCAGGCGCTGCGCAACGGCCAGTACCAGGCGGCCGAGTTCCGGCGCCGGGCCAAGGGCGGCCGCGAGATCTGGATCCAGGCCATCTACAACCCGATCTTCGCGCCCTGCGGCCGGCTGATGAAGATCGTGAAATACGCCACCGACATCACCGCCACGGTACAGGCGCGGCAGCGCCGCCTGCAGATGGGGCAGGAGGTGGCCGGGGAGCTGTCCGGCATCTCCAGGGCGGCCGAGACGACCCTGCACCGCGCGGAGGCCGCGGCCCGCTCCACCGGCGAGACCCTGGGCAAGGTGCAGACCATCGCCCAATCGGCGGACGAGATGGCGAACTCCGTCTCCGAGATCAACCGGCAGGTGCGCAGCGCCTCGGAGGTGTCCCTCGCCGGCCAGGCGGAGGCGGAGCGCGCCTCGGTGACGGTGGCCGATCTGGTGCAGGCGGCCGACCGCATCGGCGAGGTGCTGGGGCTGATCGCCGCCATCGCCGGGCAGACCAACCTGCTGGCGCTGAACGCCACCATCGAGGCGGCGCGCGCCGGCGAGGCCGGCAAGGGCTTCGCCGTGGTGGCCTCCGAGGTGAAGAACCTCGCCAGCCAGACCGCCAAGGCCACCGGCGAGATCAGCAGCCAGGTGGGCCAGATGCGCAGCGCGGTGGAGCAGACGGTGGGGGCGATCCGCTCCGTGGCGCAGCGGATCGAGGCGATCTCGGACATCGCCACCGCCATCTCCAGCTCGGTGGACGAGCAGAGCATGACCACGCGGCAGATGGCCGAGAACATGACGCAGGCCGCCGGGGCGGTGGGGGCCATCAGCCAGAGCCTGCAGGGCATCAACGAGGCGGCGCAGCAGATGCAGAGCAACATCCGCAACGCCGCCGACCTCTCGCAGGCGCTGATCTCCTGAGGGGCGGGGCGCGCCGCCCCGCCCGCCGCCTACAGGCGCACCTTCAGCACCCGGCCCAGCTCGCCCACCACCCCGGCGCGGAAGGCCAGCACGCAGGCGACGAAGATGACGCCCTGGATCACCGTCACCCAGGCGCCGAACTCGGCCAGGTAGTTCTGCATGGTGACGATGACGGCCGCCCCCACCACCGGGCCGAACACCGTGCCGAGCCCGCCCACCAGCGTCATCAGCACCACCTCGCCGGACATCGCCCAGTAGACATCGGTGAGGGTGGCGATGCCGAAGAGCAGCGCCTTGGTGCCGCCGGCGATGCCGGCCAGCGTGGCGGAGAGGGTGAAGGCCACCAGCTTGTAGTCGTCCGTCCGGTAGCCGAGCGAGGTGGCGCGCGGCTCGTTCTCGCGGATCGCCGTCAGCACCTGGCCGAAGGGCGAGTGGACGATGCGGTTGATGAGCAGGAAGCCGGCCAGGAAGACCGCCGCCACCACCCAGTAGAGCGACATGTCGCGGCTGAGGTCCACCACGCCGAGCAGCGCGCCGCGCGGCACGCGCTGGATGCCGTCCTCGCCGCCGGTGAAGGGCGCCTGGAGGCAGAAGAAATAGACCATCTGCGCCAGCGCCAGGGTGATCATGGCGAAGTAGATGCCCTGGCGGCGAATGGCGATCCAGCCCGCCACCACGCCAAGCCCCGCCCCCACCACGCCGCCGGCCAGGATGGCCAGCTCCGGCGTGAGGCCCCACACCTTGGCCGCATGGGCCGCGACATAGCCGCCCATGCCGAAGAACATGGCGTGCCCGAAGGAGAGCAGCCCGACATAGCCGATCAGCAGGTTGAAGGCGCAGGCGAAGAGCGCGAAGCAGAGCAGCTTCATCAGGAAGACGGGGTAGAGCAGGAACGGCCCCACCAGCAGCGCCGCCAGCATCACCAGGAAGGCGATGCTCTGCGCCCGGTTGAAGCCCAAGCCCGAGAGGCCGAGCAGCCCGGGGGATTCGGGCGCCAGCATCGCCGGCGCCGTGGATGCGTGACCACCGGCCATGGCTCAGGCCCTCCCGAACAGGCCGGCCGGCCGCGCCAGCAGCACGATGGCCATGATGACGAAGATGACGGTGGAGCTGGCCTCGGGGTAGAACACCTTGGTCAGCCCCTCGACCAGGCCGAGGCCGAAGCCGGTGACCACCGAGCCCAGGATGGAGCCCATGCCGCCGATGACCACCACGGCGAAGACGACGATGATGAGGCTCGACCCCATCTGCGGGTTCACCGAGTAGATCGGCGCCGCCAGCACCCCGGCGAAGGCGGCGAGCCCCACCCCCGCCGCGTAGGTGAGCGTGACCATGCGCGGCACGTTGACGCCGAAGGCCTGCACCAGCGCCGCGTTCTCGGTGGCCGCGCGCAGATAGGCGCCGAGCCGCGTCTTCTCGATGACGAGCCAGGTGGCCAGGCTCATCCCCAGCGCCGCCACCACCACCCAGAGGCGGTACTTCGGCAGGAACATGAAGCCGAGATCGACCGGCGGGCCGCCCAGCGCCTCGGGCGGCGCGTAGGGCAGGCCGGAGGAGCCGAACTGGTTGCGGAAGATGCCCTCAATGATCAGCGCCAGCCCGAAGGTGAGCAGCAGGCCGTAGAGGTGGTCGAGCTTGTAGAGGCGGCTGATCATCGTCTTCTCGATCAGCACGCCGAAGGCGCCGACGATCAGCGGCGAGAGCACCAGCGCCGGCCAGTAGCCGATGCCCACCCAGTTCAGCAGCATCCAGGCGACGAAGGCGCCCATCATGAACTGGGCGCCGTGGGCGAAGTTGATGACATTCAGCATGCCGAAGATGACGGCGAGGCCGAGCGAGAGCAGCGCGTAGAAGGCGCCGTTCACCAGGCCGAGCACGATCTGCGGCAGGCCGAGCTCAATCTGGAAGAGCAATTCCTCAAGCACCGGCGAGACTTCCCGTGGCGAGCGGCTTCAGGGTCCGGCCGGGCGCACCGTGGCGTGCCCGGCCGGAGTGGCGGCGGAGATGCTGGATCAGCTCTTCACCAGGCTGCAGCCGCCCTCGGAGAGCGGGCGCCAGGCCTCGTCGGCCGGGGTGGTCTGCAGCACCTTGTAGTAGTCCCAGGCGCCCTTCGATTCCTCAGGGCTCTTGACCTCGAAGAGGTAGACGGGGTGCAGCTTGCGGCCATCCTCGCGGATGCGGCCCTGCCCGAAGCAGTCATCGTCGGTCGGCATCGCCTTCATGCGCGCCACCGCCTCGGCGCCGCTGGCCTTGGCCGCCGCCACGCCCATGTCGCCCACCGCCTTCAGGTAGTGCAGCACGGAGGCGTAGCAGCCGGCATGCGACATGGCGGGGTAGTTGCCGCCCATGGCGCCCTTCACCCGGCCGGTGAAGGCGCGGGTGCGGTCGTTCAGGTCCCAGTAGAAGCTCTCGGTGCAGACGAGGCCCTGCGCCGCCTTCAGCCCGAGGCTGTGCACGTCGTTGATGAACATCAGCAGCACGGCGATCTTGGTGCCGCGCCGCGTGACGCCGAACTCGGCCGCCTGCTTCACGCTGTTGATGGTGTCCGTGCCGGCATTGGCCAGGCCGATCACCTTGGCGCGGCTCTGCTGCGCCTGCAGCAGGTAGGAGGAGAAGTCGGTCGACTGCAGCGGGTGGCGCACATTGCCCAGCACCTTGCCGCCGGCCGCCTGCACGAAGCGGGTGGTGTCGCGCTCCAGCGCATGGCCGAAGGCGTAGTCGGCGGTGATGAAGAACCAGCTGTCGCCACCCGTCTTCACCATGGCGCCGCCGGTGGACTTGGCGAGCATGTAGGTGTCGTAGGTCCAGTGCACCGTGTTCGGGCTGCACTGCGCGCCGGTGAGGTCTGTCGTGGCGCCGGTCGAGTTGAAGTAGGCCTTGTTCTTCTCGCGGACGACGGCGTTCACCGCCAGCGCCACCGCCGAGTTCGGCACGTCGACGATGACATCGACGCCGTCGCGGTCGATCCACTGGCGGGCGATGGTGGAGCCGACATCCGCCTTGTTCTGGTGGTCGGCGAAGACGACCTCGACATTCACCCCGCGCTGGGCGATGCCGGAATCCTGGATCGCCTGCCGCACACAGGCCACGGAACCGGGCCCCGAGATCTCGCGGTAGACGCCGGACTGGTCGTTCAGCACGCCGATCTTCAGCGTGTTGGCGCCCTGGGCGCGGGCGCGGCCGGGCAGGCCGGCGAGCCCCGCCCCCAGGGCGGGGGCGATGGCCGCGGCGGCGGCGGTCTTCAGCAGGCTGCGGCGATCTTGTGCCATGTCTCGGTTCTCTCCCAATGCCCCTGTCGTCCCCCGGGGCCGGGTCTGGTGCCTCCGCCGGCGCAGTGCGCCGCCGGCCGGCGGAGGCGTGCAAGCCTGTGGCGGTCCGGGCCGGGGCGCCGGCCGGACGCCGAGAAGTCAGACGCCGAGGTAGTCGTGCAGCCGGTCCATCGCGCCGGCGAGCTCGGCATTGCTCACCGCATCGACCACGCGGCCATGCTCCACCACGTAGTGCCGGTCCGCCACCGTCTGGGCGAAGCGGAAATTCTGCTCCACCAGCAGCACGGTGAAGCCGCGCGCCTTGATCTCGCGGATGGTGCGGCCGATCTGCTGCACGATGACGGGGGCGAGGCCCTCCGTCGGCTCGTCCAGCATCAGCAGCTTGGCGCCGGTGCGCAGGATGCGGGCGATGGCCAGCATCTGCTGCTCGCCGCCCGAGAGCTTGGTGCCGGGGCTGCGCGCCCGCTCCTTCAGGTTCGGGAACAGGGCGTAGATGGCCTCGAGCTCCATGCCGCCCTCCCGCACCTTGGGCGGCAGCATCAGGTTCTCCGTCACGTCGAGGCTGGCGAAGATGCCGCGCTCCTCGGGGCAGAGGGCGATTCCGGCGCGGGCGATGCGGTCGCTGCGCGCGGCCACCAGTTCCTGCCCCTCGAAGCGCACGCTGCCGCTGCGGCGGCCGACCAGCCCCATGATGGCGCGCAGCGTGGTGGTCTTGCCGGCGCCGTTGCGGCCGAGCAGCGTCACCACCTCCCCTTCCCGCACCTCGATGTCCATGCCGTGCAGGATGTGGCTCTCGCCATACCAGGCCTGGAGGTTCTCGACCTTCAGCAGCGGCTCAGCCATGGGCGGCGGCTCCGGCGATGGAGGGATCGGTGCCGAGATAGGCGGCGACGACCTCGGGGTTGCGGGAGACGGTGGCGTAGTCCCCCTCCGCCAGCACGCGGCCGCGCGTCAGCACCGTGATGGTGTCGCACAGGCCTTCGACCACCTTCAGGTTGTGCTCCACCATCAGCACGGTACGGCCCTGCGCCACGCGCTTCACCAGCGCCACGATGCGGTCCACATCCTCGGCCGTCATGCCGGCGGTGGGCTCGTCGAGCAGCATCATCACCGGGTCGAGCGCCAGGGTGGTGGCGATCTCCAGCGCGCGCTTGCGGCCATAGGGCAGCTGCCCCGCCGTCAGCGCGGCGTAGGAGGAGAGGCCGACATCCTCGAGCAGCTCCCGCGCCCGCGAATCGTACTGCCGCAGCACGCGGTCGGAACGCCAGAAATCGAAGCTGCCGCCGCGCTGCCGCTGCAGCGCCACGCGCACATTCTCCAGCACCGTCAGGTGCGGGAACACGGCCGAGATCTGGAAGCTGCGCACCAGGCCGAGCCGCGCCACCTCGGCGGGCTTCATGCGGGTGATGTCGCGCCCGTCGAAGCGGATCTCGCCGCGCGTCGGCGGCAGGAACTTGGTCAGCAGGTTGAAGCAGGTCGTCTTGCCGGCGCCGTTGGGCCCGATCAGCCCATGGATGCTTCCCCGCCGGATCTGGAGCGACACGTCGCCCACGGCCACGAAGCCAAGGAACTCCTTGGTCATGCCGCGCGTCTCCAGGATGGTGTCCGTCACCCTGCGCTCCCTTTCATTGCACGCTCCCCGAGATCCCGTTCCGGGACCATTGCGACGCACAATGGACGAGGCGCAAAGCCCTCTGCAAGCAAAGCTTTCAGGGTCTGCCGCGCAGCCTCGCGGCCGCCTCAGATGGCGAAGTTCAGCGCCTCCGGCGTCGGGCGCTGCAGGCCGGCCAGGGCGGCGCGGCGCAGCAGCTCGGCCACGGTGCGGCCCGAAAGCGCCTCCAGCAGCCCCGCCTCCAGCTCCTCCCACAGCGGCATCATCACCCGCACCTGCAGAGGCGAGGGCGGCGGCGGCACCGGCTCGGCGGCGGTGTCTCCGCCGGTGGCGGCCGCCACCACCTCGGCCAGGGTGATGTCGCGCGCCGCGCGGCCCAGCCGGTAGCCGCCCTTCGGCCCGCGCGTGCTGCCCAGGATGCCGGCGCGCGAGAGGGCCTGCAGCACCGGCTCGATACCCCGGCGCGCCTCGCCCAGGCGGTCGGCGATATCGCCCGCCGGCACGGTGCTGCCGCGCCCCGCGTGGAAAGCCACGTCCAGCACGATCGACACCGCCGTCATCGCCCGATCCCGCCGCAACAACATCGCATTCACCCCTGAACCACGCATCCGATACGTGGTATAGCCGCCCCATGCCCGAAGGAAACACCCCCCGCGCCATTCCCGGCGCCACCCGGCCCGGCGGGATGCACGAGAGCATCCTCAGCACCATCGGCAACACCCCCCTGGTCCGGCTGCCCCGGCTGGAGGCAGCGCGTGGCCTGAAGGCGCGGCTGGCGCTGAAGCTGGAATTCTTCAACCCGCTCGGCTCGGTGAAGGACCGGATCGGCCTCGCCATGATCGAGGCGGCGGAGCGGGAGGGGCTGATCCACCCGGGCGAGTCGGTGCTGGTGGAGCCGACCTCGGGCAACACCGGCATCGCGCTGGGCTTCGTCGCCGCCGCCAAGGGCTACCGGCTGATCGTCACCATGCCGGACGGCGCCAGCGTGGAGCGGCGCAAGATGCTGCGCCTGCTGGGTGCCGAGGTGGAGCTGACGCCCGCCGGCCAGGGCATGTCGGGCGCCATCGCCCGGGCCGAGGCGATCGTCGCGGCGACGCCGGGCGCCTGGATGCCGCGGCAGTTCGACAACCCCGCCAACCCGGCGGTGCATGCCGCGACCACCGCCGAGGAGATCTGGGCCGACAGCGCGGGGCTGGTGGATGTGGTGGTGGGGGGCGTCGGCACCGGTGGCACCCTCACCGGCATCGCCCGCGCGCTGAAGCCGCGCCGCGCGGGGATGCGCGTGATCGGGGTGGAGCCGGCCGAATCCGCCGTCCTCTCGGGCGACGACCCGGGCCCGCACGAGATCCAGGGCATCGGCGCGGGCTTCCGCCCCACGGTGCTGGAGCTGCACCGTCTGGACGCGGTGCGGCGGGTGACGGAGCGGGAGAGCTTCGCGGCCGCCCGGCTCTGTGCACGCACCGAGGGGCTGCCCATCGGCATCTCCTCCGGCGCGGTGCTGCATGCCATGCTGGAACTGGGCGCGGAGCCGGCCATGGAGGGGCAGCTGATCGTCGGGATCGCCGCCTCCTTCGCCGAGCGCTACCTCTCCACCGACCTCTTCGCCGGCCTGTAGCGCCGCCTCAGGCGGCGCGCGCCCGCCGCGGGAGGATCTGCGGGCGGGGAATGCGGGGGCTGCCGGCCGGGGCGCCGCTCACAGGCGGCGGAGATAGCTGTGCACCGCCTCCCATGCGTCCCGCGCCGCATGATGGTGGCCGAACTCGTGCACCAGGTCGTAGCCGTAGTTGCGGAAGTCGGTCTTCAGGATGTCGATCCACCGCCGCCGCTGCGGCGATTCCTGCCCCGCCAGAACCTGCTGGATGGCCCGCTCCGCCGCCACCCGTCCCAGGTCGCGTGCCCGCGCCGGGGCGGTATCCTCGGAAATACGTGCATGGATCTCGTGGCCGATCTGATCGAACACCATGCCTCCGCGAATCATTGCAACCATCCCTGGCACTTCATTGTGCACCGACAATGATTTTAGACGATTCCCGACTTTGCGGCAATTCTGTGGCTAGTCTTGGAAGCACCGCAGCATGACACGCTTGCGCGAGGGCTGAGAAGGCGGAGCGACGCGGCGCGCCGCCTGCCGGCACGCCGCCCCTGGCCGCGCCCCGGAGGTGAAAAAGCGACATGAAAAAGCCCGGCCACCTGCGAGGGCGGCCGGGCTTTCAGGAAGCCGAAGATGCCCGAAAGGGCATACCGGCCGGCGATCCTTGGCTTGGCGTATCGGGCAGGCGGGATTCGAACCCACGACCCCCAGTCCCCCAGACTGATGCGCTACCAGGCTGCGCTACTGCCCGCTGTGCCAGGATGCCGGCTGGCCTTCAGCACCAGCCGGGGCGGCTGGAGCGTATCGGCTCCGACGACCGGGGGCATAGCACCCGTGCCGCCCCGCCTCAACCCCCCGCCCCGAAGAAGATGGGGTTAATCTGCCCGCGAAACCGCCATGGGGCACCGGCCGCCCGCCACCCTGGCCCGGGGCGGCTAGCGGCCCATGCGGGCGGCGAGGATGCGCAGCTCGGCCGCGAGCGCCTCCAGCTCCGCCACCGCATCGCGCAGCGCTGTCGCGGCGGGCTCGTGCGGCGCGCCCTCCGCCTCGGGCAGGTCGGCCTCCGCCTCCCCGCCCCCTTCGCCGCCATTGTCGCGCAGCAGGCGCTGCACGCCCTTGATGGTGTATCCCTGGGTGTAGAGCAGGTCGCCGATGCGCCGCAGCAGGGCGATATCCTCGGGCCGGTAGTAGCGCCGCCCGCCTCCGCGCTTCAGCGGCTTGAGCTGCGGGAACTTGGTCTCCCAGAAACGCAGCACGTGCTGCGGAATCTGCAGATCCTCCGCCACCTCGCTGATGGTGCGGAATGCCGTCGGGGCCTTGCGCGGTCGGCCGGTGGCCTCCGGATCCTCTGGCATCGGATGCACCCCGTCATTCATGCGGTCAATTCCACATTGCGGCCGGCATGGCCGGCATCACTCATCACCCGCGCGCACCGCCTCGCCGTTGAGCCGGGCCTTGAGCACCTGGCTGGGGCGGAAGGACAGGACGCGCCGGGGCATGATCGGCACCTCGACTCCCGTTTTCGGGTTGCGACCGACTCGCATCCCCTTCTGCCGCACCGAGAAGGTGCCGAAGGCGGAAATCTTCACGGGGCGGCCGGATTCCAGCGCAGCCGAGATGCGCTCCAGCACATCCTCCAGCAGCGCAGCACTTTCGTTTCGCGACAGGCCGACCTGGGCATAGATCGCCTCGGCCAGTTGCGCGCGGGTGATGGTGTTCATGACCGAGCGCGGCCCATGGCTGTCTAACTCCTCGCAACCCCTTCTGGTTAAAAGAGAACCGGGATGGGTCGCTGGCGTCAACCATGCGGCGGGGTGTGGCGCAGAAGCTTCAATCGGGCGAGACATTTTTGCAACACCCCCTCCCCCAAACGGGCAGACCGGGGGCATGGGCTCAGGCACCATCCGCGCGCGCGGTGGAGAGGAGAAGGGTCTGGATCGGATCCCAGAGCAGGGCGGTCTGCGGCACGGACACGCCGCCGACTCGCACCATGTCCGTGCCGACCAGGCGCCCGCCGAGATGCTGGTAGAACCAGCGGGCGGGATTCTCGCTCAGCACCCAGAGCATGGCGGAGCGGCAGCCGATGGCAGCCAGATGCGCCGCCGTGGCGCGCATCAGGCGCCGGCCCACGCCGCGCTCGCGCCAATCCTCCAGCAGGTAGAGGGTCTCGATCTCGCCCTGCGCCAGGGTCGGCCGGCGCGCACGGGCACCGGAAGCGAAGCCCACCACCTGCGACGGGCCGCAGCCGGTCTCCGGCTCCGCGATGGCGACGAACATGGCGGCGCCTTCCCGCCGCTCCAGCAGGCTACGCTGATAGAAGGCGGCGACGCGCGGCAGAGACAGGCCAGCGAGATAGGCCTCGGGCAGGATACCGGGATAGGTGCTGCGCCAGGTCTCGATATGGACGGCGGCGATGGCGGCGGCATCGGCCGGGCGGGCCTTACGGATGCGGATCATCGGCGTGCCCCCATCCCTTCCCGTTCCGCCGCCCAGCCGGGCTATTCCTTGCGGCGCAGCACGGCGGCGAAGAAGCCGTCCGTGCCATGGCTGTGTGGCGCGAGTTCCATCCAGCGGCCATCGCAAGGCGGCGGGCCAGGCGGCGTGGCCGGCGCGAAGGCATCGCTCCAGGCCTCAGCGACCGGGACGGCCTCATACTCGCCGTGACGCGCCAGAAAGGCCTCGACCTGCAATCCGTTCTCCTCGGGCAGCACCGAGCAGGTAGCGTAGACCAGCCGCCCGCCCGGGCGCACCAGTTCCGCGACGGTTTCGAGGATATCTCGCTGTTTGGTGACCAGCTCCTCGAGATCGCGTGGCTGCGTGCGGGTGCGGGCATCGGGGTTGCGGCGCCAGGTGCCGGTGCCGGTGCAGGGCGCATCGACCAGCACGCGGTCGAACTGCCCGGCGCGGCGCTTCACCCAGCGGTCGCCGGCCTGCAGCAGGTGGCGCTCGGCATTGTCCACGCCGGCGCGGCGCAGGCGCTTCACCGCGCCTTCCAGCCGCATGGCCGAGACGTCGCAGGCGACGATGCGGCCGCGGTTGCCCATGGTGGCGGCCACCGCCAGCGTCTTGCCGGCGGCGCCGGCGCAGTAATCGACCACGCGCATGCCCGGCCGCGCGCCGGTCAGCAGGGCGATGAGCTGGCTGCCCTCGTCCTGGATCTCGATCAGCCCCTCGGTATAGGCCTTGCTGGCCAGGATCGGCCGGCGGTCGGCGATGCGCAGCCCCCAGGGCGAGAACGGCATCGGCTCGGTGGGCACGCCCTCGGCGGCGAGGGCGGCGGCGGCGGCCTCGCGCGTCGTGCGCAACAGGTTGGCGCGGAGGTCGAGCGGCGCCGCCTGCTCCATCGCCGCCATCGCCGCCGGCAGCTCGGCGCCGAAGCGGGCCTGGAAGCCGGGCAGCGCCCAGTCCGGCAGGTTGTGGCGCACCGCCTCGGGCATGTCCTCATCGAGCAGGGGTGCGCCGGCGAGCGCCTCGATGACGCTCATCTCGCCCGGGTCGGGGGGCGCGGGGTTGAAGCGGCCGCCGCAGAAGGCCTGCAGCACGCCGTCGCGCGTCCAGCGCTCCACCAGCAGCAGGTGGGCCATCACCAGCAGGCGCGGCGTGACGGGCACGCCGCCCGCCGCCAGGTGCCACTCCAGCCGGATGCGCTGGCGCAGCACGCCCCAGGCGCGCTCGGCCACCGCGCGGCGGTCGCCGCTGCCGATGTAGCGGCGCTCGCGGAAGAAGCTGTTGGCCGTGGCGTCGGCCGGGCGGCGCGGCGCGGCGGCCACCTCGGCCAGCAGCGCCACCGTGGCGGCGATCCGCGCGGAAGGTGTCATGTCGGAATGTACTCACCCCAGGCGCACACGCCCAGACTCGAAGAAAAAAGATGGGGGTCCGGGGGAATTCCTTCCCCCGGCCTTGTGTCGCGCTCAGCCGTCCTGCCGGTAGTTCGGCGCCTCGCGCGTGATGGCGACATCATGCACATGGCTCTCGCGCAGCCCGGCCCCGGTGATGCGGCGGAAGGTGCAGTTGCGCTGCATGTCGGCGATGGTGGCATTGCCGGTGTAGCCCATGGCCGACTTCAGCCCGCCCACGAGCTGGTGGATCACCGGCCCCACCGGCCCCTTGTAGCCGACGCGCCCCTCGATGCCTTCCGGCACCAGCTTGAGCTGGTCCTGCACCTCGGCCTGGAAGTAGCGGTCGGCCGAGCCGCGCGCCATGGCGCCGAGGCTGCCCATGCCGCGATACGACTTGTAGGACCGCCCCTGGTAGAGGAACACCTCGCCCGGCGCCTCGTCCGTGCCGGCGAAGAGGCTGCCCATCATCACGCAGTCGGCGCCGGCGGCGATCGCCTTGGCGAGGTCGCCGGAGGAGCGGACGCCGCCATCGGCGATGGCGGGGATGCCCTTCTCATGCGCCGCCGCCGCGCTCTCCATCACCGCGGTGAGCTGCGGCACGCCGACGCCGGCCACAATGCGCGTGGTGCAGATGGAGCCCGGCCCGATGCCGATCTTCACGGCGTCCGCCCCCGCCTCGGCCAGCGCCTCGGCCGCCTCGGGCGTCGCCACGTTGCCGGCGATGACCTGCACGCTGTTGGACAGGCGCTTGATCTTCTCCACCGCCTTCAGCACGCCGGCGGAGTGGCCATGCGCCGTGTCCACCACGATCACGTCCACCTCGGCGGCGATCAGCAGCTCGGCGCGGCGGAAGCCGTCCTCGCCGGTGCCGGTGGCGGCGGCGGCGCGCAGGCGCCCCATGGCGTCCTTGGCCGCGTTCGGGTTGGCCTGCGCCTTGTCCATGTCCTTGACGGTGATCAGGCCGATGCAGCGATAGGCATCGTCCACCACCAGCAGCTTCTCGATGCGGTGCTTGTGCAGCAGGCCGCGCGCCTTGTCGGCCGAGACATCGGCGGTGACGGTGACGAGGTTCTCCCGCGTCATCAGCTCATAGACCCGCACATTCGGGTCGTTGGCGAAGCGCACGTCGCGGTAGGTGAGGATGCCAACGAGGCGCTTGCTGTCGCGCTCCACCACGGGGATGCCGCTGATGCGGTGCGCCGCCATCAGCGCCTGCGCCTCGGCCAGGGTCTGGTCGGGGTGGATGGTGACGGGGTTCACCACCATGCCGCTCTCGAACTTCTTCACCTGCCGCACCTGCGCGGCCTGGTCTTCCGGCGTCAGGTTCTTGTGGATGACCCCGATGCCGCCGGCCTGCGCCATGGCGATGGCCATCGGCCCCTCGGTGACGGTGTCCATGGCGGCCGAGATGACCGGCATGTTCAGCGTGATCTCGCGCGTCAGGCGGGTGCGAACATCCGTCTGGTTCGGCAGCACGGTGGAGTAGGCCGGGACGAGCAGCACGTCGTCGAAGGCATAGGCCTCGGCGATCAGGGTGCGGCGCGGCGCGGCGCCGCGCTCGGCGGGGCCGTCGGTCGGGATGGTGTCGGGAGCCATGGCGGGAGCCTTTCGGACAACTCTTGCGGCGCGTTCCGCAGCCTTGGCGCGTCCCCCTACCCCAGATTCGCCACGCGCCGCAAGCCGCGAGCGCGTGACGATTGGGGGATCCTGCCC
>NZ_JCACVY010000034.1:0-29521 GCF_058833935.1 Roseomonas sp. TS2
CCCCGCACACGGCGGTGCCGAACTCCTCCATGCGCAAGGTCATCGCCAAGCGCCTGGCGGAGAGCAAGGCGACAGTGCCGCACTTCTATGTCTCGATGGACATCGAGCTGGATGCGCTGCTGAAGCTGCGCGCCGACCTCAACGGCCGCGCGCCGAAGGACGGCCCTGGCGCCTTCAAGCTCTCGGTGAACGACCTCATCATCAAGGCCGCCGCGCGGGTGCTGCGCCAGTTCCCGAACGTCAACGCCTCCTGGACCGACGACGCGATCATCCAGTACCACGACGTGGACATCTCGGTGGCCGTGTCGATCCCGGACGGGCTGATCACGCCGATCGTGAAGAAGGCCGACCAGAAGGGCCTGGCCGCCATCAGCAACGAGATGAAGGACCTGGCCGCCCGCGCCAAGGCCGGCAAGCTCAAGCTGGAGGAGTTCCAGGGCGGCAGCTTCAGCATCTCCAATATGGGGATGTATGGCGTCACCAGCTTCTCGGCCATCATCAACCCGCCGCAGGGCGGCATCCTCGCCGTCGGCGCCGGGCAGCAGCGGCCGGTGGTGAAGGATGGGGCGCTCGGCATCGCCACGGTGATGACCTGCACCCTCTCGGTCGATCACCGCGTCGTCGATGGCGCGCTGGCGGCCGAGTGGATGGCCGCCTTCAAGAAGGTGGTCGAGGACCCCCTGAGCCTCATGCTGTGAGCCTGATGCTGTGAGCGGCGGCCCCGGCTTCACGCTGCGCGAGGCGAAGCCGCGCGACGCCGAGGCGGTGCTCGCCCTGGTGCGCGGCCTCGCCGCCTACGAGAAGCTGGAGCACGAGGTCACCGCCAGCGCGCAGGATTACTACGGCGCGCTGGCCACCCGCCGCATCCAGGGGCTGATCGCCGAGATCGACGGCGAGGCGGTGGGAATCTGCCTCTGGTACGAGACCTTCAGCACCTTCGCCGGCCGCGCCGGGATCTGGGTGGAGGATGTGTTCATCGTGCCGGAGCGCCGGCGGTACGGCATCGGCCTCGCCTTCTTCCGCGCCCTGGCGAAGCGGGCGGTGGAGGGCGGCCATGCCTGGATGGAATGGAACGTGCTCGACTGGAACGAGCCGGCGATCGCCTTCTACCGGCGGATCGGCGCGGTCGGGCGCGTGGAATGGACCGATCAACGCCTCTCCGGCGACGCGCTGAAGGCGCTCGCCGGCTGAAGGCCCCGCCCTGAAGGGACCGGAAAACATGGCCGAACAGTTCGACCTGGTGGTGGTGGGCGGCGGCCCGGGCGGCTACGTCGCCGCCATCCGTGGCGCGCAGCTCAAGATGAAGGTCGCGCTGGTGGAGCGCGAGCATCTGGGCGGCATCTGCCTCAACTGGGGCTGCATCCCCACCAAGGCGCTGCTGCGCGCCTCCGAGATCAACCACCTGCTGCACAGCCTCGACCAGTACGGCTTCGCGGCGGACAATGTGCGCTACGACTTCGCCAAGGTGGTCAAGCGCTCCCGCCAGGTGGCCTCGCAGCTCTCCTCCGGCGTCAAGGGCCTGCTGAAGAAGCACAAGGTCACCGTGTTCGACGGCAGCGGCAAGCTGGCCGGCCCTGGCAAGCTGATGGTGACGGGCAAGGACGGCAAGCCGGCGGCGGAGCTGCAGGCGAAGAACATCCTGCTGGCCACCGGCGCGCGCGCCCGCGTCATCCCCGGCATCGAGCCGGACGGCAAGCTGATCTGGTCCTACCGCGAGGCGCTGGCGCCGGACATCATGCCGAAGAAGCTGATCGTCATCGGCTCGGGCGCCATCGGCAGCGAGTTCGCCTCCTTCTTCCTCAACATGGGCGCCGAGGTGACCCTGGTGGAGGTGATGGACCGCATCCTGCCGGTGGAGGATGCCGAGGTCTCCGCCTTCGTGCAGAAATCCTTCGCCAAGCAGGGCATGAAGATCATCACCGGCGCCCGCGTCCAGGGCGTGCGGAAATCGGCCGATGGCATCACCGCCATCATCGAGGCCGGTAACAAGGTGCAGGAGATCCAGGCGGACCGGCTGATCTCCGCCGTGGGCATCGTCGGCAATGTCGAGAATATCGGCCTCGAGGGCACCAAGGTGAAGGTCGAGCGCACCCATGTGGTGACCGACCCCTATGGACAGACCGGCGAGCCGGGCGTCTGGGCCATCGGCGACCTCACAGGCGCGCCCTGGCTGGCCCACAAGGCGAGCCACGAGGGCATCATCGCCGTGGAGGCGATGGCGGGGATGCACCCGCATGCCATGGATGTCACCAACATCCCCGGCTGCACCTACTGCCGCCCGCAGGTGGCCTCCGTCGGGCTGACCGAGGCGCGCGCCAAGGAGGCCGGGCACGAGGTGCGGGTGGGCCGCTTCCCCTTCATCGGCAACGGCAAGGCGATCGCGATGGGCGAGCCGGAGGGCTTCGTCAAGACGGTGTTCGACGCCAAGACCGGCGCGCTGCTCGGCGCCCACATGGTCGGCCCGGAAGTGACCGAGATGATCCAGGGCTACACCATCGCCCGCACCCTAGAGACCACCGAGGCGGAGCTGATGCACACCGTCTTCCCCCACCCCACCGTCTCGGAAGCCATGCATGAGTCGGTGCTTGATGCCTATGGCCGGGTGATCCACATCTAGCGGCAAGAGGCCCCGCGCTGGCTTGCGGGGCAAGACTGCCTTCATAGATCATGGCAGGCGGCGGCCGCTCCCGGCAGGGTGGGGCCGCCGCCTTCCCTACAGCCGGGGTTCCGAATGGCCACCCGTATCCTGATCGACCACCGGGCCGGCGGCGCGGTTTCCAACGCCGAGGGCACCGTGAAGCCCGTGGCCCTGCCCCCCCAGGCGGCGGCCCCGCTGCGCCACCCCGAGAAGGCGCACCGGCCGGACAACCCGATCAAGCGCAAGCCGGACTGGATTCGCGTCAAGGCGCCGACGCACCCGATCTACCAGGAGACGCGCAACCTGATGCGCGACAACAAGCTGGTGACGGTGTGCGAGGAGGCCGCCTGCCCGAATATCGGCGAGTGCTGGTCGCAGCGCCACGCGACCATGATGATCATGGGCGAGATCTGCACCCGCGCCTGCGCCTTCTGCAACATCACCACCGGCATGCCGAAAAGCCTGGACGCCGATGAGCCGCGCCGCGTGGCCGATGCCGTGGCCAAGCTCGGCCTGCGGCACGTCGTCATCACCAGCGTGGACCGCGACGACCTGGCCGATGGCGGCGCCGCGCATTTCGCCGCCGTCATCGCCGCCATCCGCGCCGCCGCGCCCGAGACCACCATCGAGATCCTGACGCCCGACTTCCTGCGCAAGGATGGCGCGCTGGAGGTGGTGGTGGCCGCCCGGCCAGACGTGTTCAACCACAACCTCGAGACGGTGCCGAAGCTCTACCCCACCATCCGCCCCGGCGCCCGCTATTACCACTCGCTGCGGCTGCTGGACCGGGTGAAGCAGCTCGACCCGTCGATCTTCACCAAGTCCGGCGTCATGGTGGGTCTGGGCGAGACGCGGCCGGAAGTCCTCCAGGTGATGGACGACATGCGCAGCGCCGAGATCGACTTCCTCACCATCGGCCAGTACCTGCAGCCCACCATCAAGCACGCGGCGGTGGACCGCTTCGTGGAGCCCGCCGAGTTCGAGGACTATGCCCGGATGGCGCGCGGCAAGGGCTTTCTCCTCGTCTCCGCCACGCCGCTGACCCGCTCCTCCTACCATGCGGACCGGGATTTCGCGGCGCTGCGCGAGGCCCGCAACGCCAGGCTGGCGGGCCGTGCGCTGGCGGGCGCCGCCGCCTGATGCCGACACATGCCGAGAAGCGCATCCTGCGCTACACGCCGGAGCAGATGTTCAACCTGGTGGCGGATGTGCGCCGCTACCCGGAATTCCTGCCCTGGTGCGTGGGCGCGCGCATCGTCTCCCAGACCGAGACGGAGCTGCTGGCCGACCTGACCATCGGCTTCAAGATGTTCCGCGAGACCTTCCGCTCCCGCGTGGTGCTGGAGCGCCCGCACGCGGTGCGGGTCCGCTACGAGAACGGCCCCTTCCGCTACCTGAACAACAACTGGACCTTCACCGCCGTGGAGGCCGGCACCGAGGTCGATTTCTTCGTCGATTTCGAGTTCAAGTCGCGGCTCCTCCAGGCCGTCATCGGTACCGTGTTCAACGAGGCGGTGCGGCTGATGGTGCGCGCCTTCGAGCGCCGCGCCATGGCGCTCTATGGGCGGGACGGACGTGCCGGCGGAGCCCAGCCCGTGCCCGGCAACCCCGCCGCAGGCGCCTGACGGGCAGGAACCGGCAAGAAGGGGGGGGCTGACGCGGCCGGTGCGGGCTGGCATGCTGCCCCGCGCCATGCCGAAGATCCTCGCCCTGATGCTCTGCGCCGCCATCGGGCTGCTGCTCTGGCGGCGTGAGGGCCCTGGCTGGCTGGCAGACTGGCCGTGGGAGGCGCTTCTCGTCTCGATCCTGCTGCCGGCCCTGCCGCTTGCCTGGTTGGGCTGGCGCCGCCTGCGCGCGGCCATCCGCGACATGAACGACTGATCCTCCCGCAACATCCACGAGGTCCCGCCCCATGGTGCATGCTCCCGCTCGTCCGCCCGCCGGGGCGCCGCCCATCCGCATCAACCTCTACTCGGACACCCAGACCCTCCCCACCCCCGCCATGAAGGCGGCGATGATGGAGGCAGAGATGGGCGACGAGCAGCATGGCGACGACCCCACCGTCCACGCGCTGTGCGACCGGATGGCGGCGCTGCTGGGCAAGGAGGCGGCGGTGTTCCTGCCCTCCGGCACCATGTGCAACGTCATCGCCATTCTCACCCATTGCCGCCCTGGCGAGGAGGTGCTGGCGCATGAGACGGCGCACATCCTGGGCAGCGAGGGCGGCACCCATGCGGCGCTGGCCGGCGTGCAGATCAACCCGCTGAAGGGCGAGCGCGGCATGTTCAGCGCCGAGACGCTGCGCGCCGCCATCCGCCCCCGCAGCCGCCATGCGCCGCCGCAGAGCCTGCTGGAGGTGGAGCAGACCGCCAATATCGGCGGCGGCGCCGTCTGGCCGCAGGCGGAGCTGGACGCGGTGGTGGCCGTGGCGCGCGAGCAGGGCTGGGCCACCCATATGGACGGCGCCCGGCTGATGAACGCGGTGGTGGCCAGCGGCATCCCCGCCGCCGAGATGGTGGCCGGGTTCGACACGGTGTGGCTGGACTTCACCAAGGGCCTTGGCGCGCCGCTCGGCGCCGTGCTGGCGGGCTCGGAGGAGTTCATCGGCGAGGCCTGGCGCTGGAAGCAGCGCCTGGGCGGCGCCATGCGCCAGGCCGGCATCTGCGCCGCCGCCTGCATCCACGCGCTGGACCACCATGTGGACCGGCTGGCCGACGACCACGCCAACGCCAGGGCGCTCGCCCGCGGGCTGCGGCAGATCGAGGGCATCACCGTCGAGGAGCCGGACACCAACCTCGTCTTCTTCGACCCCACCGGCACCGGCCTGGCGGCGGGCGAGCTGGTGAAGCGGCTGCGGATGGAGGGCGTGCAGCTCTCCATGCTGGGCGGGCGCATCCGCGCCTGCACCCATCTCGGCGTCACGGCGCCGATGATCGAGGAGACGCTCTCCCTGACCCGCAAGGCGCTCGCCGCCTGAGCGCCGTGGGGAGGCGCGGCCTCCCCACACCCCTCCGCCGGGGTGACAGTGTCACCCCGGACCCCGCCTTCAGTCCTTCCGCGCCAGGCGGCCGAGCAGGCGGGCATGGCTGCGGGCGCCGGCATGCAGGCAGGACAGCTCGAACTTCTCGTTCGGGCTGTGCACCTGGTCGTCGTCCAGGCCGAAGCCCATCAGCAGGCTGTCCAGCCCCAGGATGGACTTGAAGCTGGACACCACCGGAATCGAGCCGCCGCCGCCCGCCAGCACCGCCGGGCGGCCGAACTCCTCCGCCAGCACCTCCCGCGCCGCCTGCACGAAACGCGACTCCATCGGGATCGAGATGCCCGGGCCGCCGGCGAAGACCTGCAGCTCGAAGCTCGCATCCGCCGGCAGGCGGGACTGTACGAACTGCCGGATGCCCTCGATCACCTTCTGCGGGTCCTGCCCCGGCACCAGGCGGCAGGAGAGCTTGGCATGGCCCTCGCAGGCGATGACGGTCTTGGAGCCCTCGCCCATGTAGCCGCCCCAGATGCCGTTGATGTCGGCGGTGGGGCGCGCCCAGAGGCGCTCCGGCGCGCTGCGGCCGCGCTCGCCGCCCGGCACGGAAAGGCCCTGGGCGCCGAGGAAGGCGGCCTCGTCGAAGCCCAGCGCCTCCCAGGCGGCGCGCTGCTCGGCCGTCGGCTCCTGCACCCCGTCGTAGAAGCCGGGGATCTGGATGCGGCCCTCCTCGTCCTTCAGCTCGCCCAGGATCTTCGTCAGCAGGTTCAGCACATTCGCCGCCGAGCCGCCGAACAGGCCGGAATGCAGGTCCCGGTCGCCCAGCCGCAGGTCGATCTGGGTGTAGACCAGCCCGCGCAGGCTGACGGTGAGCGAGGGCGCCCCCGGGGCCCACATGTTGGTGTCGCTGATCAGCACCATCTCGGCGGAGAGGATGTCCTTCTCGGCCGCCAGCACCGCCTCCAGGTTCGGGCTGCCGATCTCCTCCTCGCCCTCCACCAGCACCGTCACGCGCACGGGCGGGCCGCCGGCCACGCTGTTCCAGGCACGCAGCGCGGCGAGCCAGGTCATCACCTGCCCCTTGTCGTCCACCGCGCCACGGGCGACGAGGCGCGGGCCGCGCGGCCCCTCCACCACCTGCGGCTCGAAGGGCGGGCTGTCCCACAGCTCCAGCGGCTCCGGCGGCTGCACGTCGTAGTGGCCGTAGATGAGGATGTGCGGCGCGTCCGGCCCCGGGCCGGGATGGGTGGCGATCAGCACCGGGTGGCCCGGCATCTCGCGCAGCCCGGCCTCGAAGCCGAGGCCGATCAGCTCCCGCGCCAGCCACTCGGCGGCGCGGCGGCAATCCGGGGCGTGGGCGGGCTGGGCGCTCACGCTCGGGATGCGCAGCCAGTCGATCAGGCTGGCCTCGGTGGCGGTGCGGGCGGAATCAAGCGCGGCGAGAACCCGCGCGGTCTGGTCCTGGGTCATGGCGGCAGTCTCGCGCCGGGCGCGGCCGCCGCCAATTCCCCCGCCGACAAAAAAGACGGGGGGCGGGGTCCGCCCCCCTCCGGAAAAAAGCGCCCGCCTCAGAGAGCGGCGGCGATCCCCAGGAAATCCTCCGCCTTCAGGCTGGCGCCGCCGACCAGCGCGCCATCCACATGCGGCAGGGCCAGGATGCCCTTGGCGTTGGAAGGCTTGACCGAGCCGCCATAGAGGATGCGGAGCGTCTTGCCGGCCTCGCCGAACGCCTTCTCCAGCTCGGCGCGGATGCGGGCGTGCATGGCGGCGATGTCGTCCTCCGTCGGCGTACGCCCGGTGCCGATGGCCCAGACCGGCTCATAGGCCACCACGCCGCCGGCCGCCGCGAAGCCCTCCGGCAGGCTGCCGGCGAGCTGCCCGGCCACCACCGCCTCGGCCTCGCCGGAGAGGCGCTGCGCCTCGCTCTCGCCCACGCAGACCACGGGCACGAGGCCAGCGGCCAGCGCCGCCTCCGCCTTGGCCTTCACCGCGGCGTCGCTCTCGCCATGGTCGGCGCGGCGCTCGGAATGGCCGAGGATGACATAGGCCGCGCCGAGATCCTTCAGCATGGCGGCCGCCACGTCGCCGGTATGGGCGCCCTTGGCGGCGGCGTGGCAGTCCTGCGCGCCCAGCGCCACGGCCTTGCCGCGCAGGGCCTCGGCCACCGGCACCAGATGCGGGAAGGGCGGGCAGACCAGCAGTTCCGCCTTCTCCGTGGCGCCGGCGGCGACGCCGGAGGCCAGGGCGGTGGCCTCGGCCAGGGTGCCGTGCATCTTCCAGTTGCCGGCGATCAGCGGGCGCACGCCTGGGGTCATTCCCGGTCTCCTTCTGCCTGTCGGGCGGTCCGTGGTGAACAAAGTGTTGCCGTGCCGCGCTACAGGCGGCGCCGGTGTTTGGCAACCGCCTGCCTTTTCCCTATGGTCCGCCCGCCTTCATCAGTCGCGGAATACGATGCTCACTGCACTGCGCCGCCTTGCCGGTACCTGGTTCGCCAAGGGCCTCTTCGTCCTCCTCATCCTGTCCTTCGCCATCTGGGGGATCGAGGACATCGTGCGGAACTTCGGCACCGACCGGGCGGTGGCCCGCGTGGGCGGAGAGCCGATTGAGCTGCCCGAGGCCCAGGAGGCCGCGCGGCGCGAGATGCAGCGCGTGCAGCGCCAGCTCGGCGCCGGCTTCGAGATGACGCCGCCGATGGCCACCGCCCTCGCCCGCCAGGCGGTGGAGGGGCTGGTGATGGAGCGCGTGCAGCGGCAGGAGGCCAGCCGCCTCGGCATCGTGGCCCCCGAGGCCGCGCTGCGCGACTATGTCTTCTCCATCCCCGCCTTCCACGGCGCCGATGGCCGCTTCAGCCGGCCGCTGCTGGATGGCTTCCTGCGCAACAACGGCCTCTCCGAGGCGGGCTTCCTGAGCCTGCTGCGCGACGATCTGCGCCGCCAGCAGCTGGTCGGCGCCGTGCGCGCCGGTGCCGCCGCGCCGGACGCGCTGACCCGCCCGCTGCTGGCCTGGGAGCGCGAGCAGCGCGTGGCCGAGCTGGTGCTGCTGCCGCTGGCCGCCGCGCCCGAGCCGGCGGCGCCGGAGGAGGCGCAGCTGCGCCGCTACCACGAGAACAACCCGGACCGCTTCTCCGCCCCCGAATACCGGCGCGCCACCATCGCCGTGCTCTCGCCGGAGACGCTGGCGGCCGAGGTGCAGCCCACCGAGGCGGAGCTGCGCGCCGCCTACGAGGCGCGCCGCAGCCAGTTCGAGGTGCCGGAGCGCCGCACCCTGGAGCAGGTGCTGGTGCAGGACGAGGCCCAGGCCGCCGGCATCGCCGCGCGCTGGCGCAAGGGCGCCGACTTCGCCGCCATCGAGGCGGCGGCGCAGGAGGCGGGCGGCCAGGCCCTCGCCCTCGGCACGCTGGACCGCGCCGGGCTGCCGGTGGAGGCGCTGGCCGAGGCCGCCTTCGCTCTGCCGGAAGGCGGCGTCAGCGCCCCGGTGCAGAGCCCCTTCGGCTGGCACGTGCTGCGCGTCACCGGCATCGAGGCGGGCGAGAGCCGCGGCTTCGACGCCGTGCGCGCCCAGGTGGAGGCCGAGGTGAAGCGCGAGCGCGCCGCCGACCTCGCCTATGAGCGCGCCAACCAGGTGGAGGACGCGCTGGCCGGCGGCGCCACCCTGGCCGAGCTGGCGCCGCGCTTCGGCCTCGCCCTGGCCGAGGTGACGCTGGACGCCCGCGGCCGCGACCGCGAGGGCCAGCCCGCCGCGCTGCCGCTGGAGGGTGGCGCGCGGGACATCGCGCTGCGCGCCGTCTTCGCCGCCGAGCAGGGGCAGATGCCGCGCCTGGCCGAGGCCGGGCAGACCGCCCTCTTCGCCTTCGAGCTGCGCGAGGTGATCCCCGCCGCGCTGCGCCCCTTCGAGACGGTGCGCGAGCAGGTGCTGGAAGCCTGGACCGCCGATGCCCGCCGCCGCTCGGTGGAGGAGCGCGCCGCCGGGCTGCTGGCCGCCGTGCAGGGCGGCAAGCCGCTGGCCGAGGCGGCGCGCGAGGCCGGGCTCGCCACGCGCCGCGTGGGCCCCTTCGGGCGGCAGCCGCAGCCGCAGTCGGGCCTGCCGCCGGAGCTGGTGCAGCCGCTCTTCGCCACCGCCCCGAACGCCGCCACCATGGCCGAGACGGGCAACGGCTTCGCCGTGGCGCAGGTGCTGGAGGTGCTGCCCTTCAACCCGGACAGCGACCCGCTGGCGCTCGGCCGCACCCGCGACGCCGTGGAGCAGGCCATGCTGGCCGATCTCGAGGTGCAGTATCTGGACGCGCTGCGCGCCCGCGGCGACGTCACCTACAACGAGAACATGCTCGGTCAGGTCGCCAACCGATGAACGCTCCCTCCACCAGCCCGACCCAGGGCCCCGACTTCACCGCCTTTGCCGCCGGCCTCGGCGCCGGCCAGGGGCAGGTGCTGTGGCGCGAGCGGGTGGCCGACCTCGACACGCCGGTCGGCGCCTATCTGAAGCTGGTGCAGGGGCAGCCCAACGCCTTCCTGTTCGAGAGCGTCGAGGGCGGCGCGGCGCGCGGGCGCTACTCGGCCATCGGCATGGCGCCCGATCTCGTCTGGCGCTGCCGCGACGGCCGCGCCGAGATCAACCGCCACGCCCTCTCCGCGCCGCACGCCTTTGTCCCCGAGGCGGCGGCGCCGATGGAGAGCCTCGCCGCCGCCATCGAGGCCGCGCGCCTGCCGCTGCCGGCCGGGCTGCCGCCGATCGCCGCCGGGCTTTTCGGCTATCTGGGCTACGACATGGTGCGGCACATGGAGCGCCTGCCGGCGCTGCGGCCGGACGTGCTCGGCATCCCCGAGGCGGTGATGATGCGGCCGACGCTGATCGCCGTGTTCGACCATGTGCGGGACACGCTGACGCTCTGCGCGCCGGTCTTCCCCGGCCTCGACCCGCAGGCCGCCTGGGACGCCGCCCAGGCGCGGCTCGACGAGGCCGAGGCGGCGCTGGACCGCCCCCTGCCCCGCCCGGCGCCGCCGGCCAACCTGCCCGCCCTGCCCGAGCCCGCCTCCAACTACACGAAGGCCGACTTCCTGGCCGCCGTGGAGCGGGCCAAGGAATACATCCGCGCCGGCGACGTGTTCCAGGTGGTGCCGAGCCAGCGCTTCTCGGTGCCCTTCGCGCTGCCGCCCTTCGCCCTCTACCGCGCGCTGCGGCGGATCAACCCGGCGCCCTTCCTGTTCTACTTCGACTTCGGCGGCTATGCGGCGGTGGGCGCCAGCCCGGAGATCCTGGTGCGGCTGCGGCATGGCGAGGTGACGGTGCGCCCGCTCGCCGGCACCCGCCCGCGCGGCGCCACGCCCGAGCAGGACCTGGCGCTGGAGAAGGAGCTGCTGGCAGACGAGAAGGAGCGCGCCGAGCACCTGATGCTGCTCGATCTCGGCCGCAACGATGTCGGGCGCGTGGCCGAGATCGGCTCGGTGAAGGTGACGCAGAGCTTCAACATCGAGCGCTACAGCCAGGTGATGCACATCGCCAGCGAGGTGCGCGGCAAGGCCCGGCCGGGCGTGGGCGCGCTGGAGGCGCTCTCCGCCGGCTTCCCCGCCGGCACGCTCTCGGGCGCGCCGAAGGTGCGGGCCATGGAGATCATCGAGGAGCTGGAGCCCTCGCGGCGCGGCCTCTATGCCGGCGGCGTCGGCTATTTCGGCGCCGATGGCGGCATGGACACCTGCATCGCGCTGCGCACCGCGCTGGTGAAGGAGGGCACCATGTATGTGCAGGCCGGCTGCGGCGTGGTGGCCGATTCCGACCCGGTGGCGGAATACGAGGAGACGCGGGCCAAGGCGCGCGGCCTGTTCCGCGCCGCCGAGGAGGCGGTCCGCTTCGCCGCCGGGCGCCGCTGAGAGACGCCGAGCAGCCCACGCTTGACCCGCACCCGCCCAGGGGAGAAGGATCGCGCACCATGATCCTGTTGATCGACAATTACGACAGCTTCACCTTCAACCTCTACCACTTCCTGGGCGATCTCGGCGCGCAGGTGGAGGTGCGGCGCAACGACGCGCTGACGCCGGAGGAGGCGCTGGCGCTCGAGCCGCAGGCCATCCTGCTCTCGCCCGGCCCCTGCACCCCGCGCGAGGCCGGCATCTGCCTCCCCCTGATCCACGCCGCCGCCGCGAGGCGCGTGCCGCTGATGGGGGTGTGCCTCGGCCACCAGGCGATCGGCGATGCCTTCGGCGGCATCGTCGAGCGCGCGCCGGTGCCGGTGCACGGCAAGGTCTGGCCGATGCACCACCGCGACACCGACCTGTTCAAGGGCCTGCCCAGCCCCTTCCCCGCCACGCGCTACCATTCGCTGGTGGTGCGGCGCGAGGGGCTGCCGCCGGAGCTGGAGGTGACGGCCTGGACCGAGGACGGGCTGATCATGGGCCTGGCGCATCGCGACCTGCCGATCTGGGGCGTGCAGTTCCACCCCGAGAGCATCGCCAGCGCGCATGGGCACGACATCCTGCGCAACTTCCTGACCATGGCCGGCGCCGACCTGCCCGCGCCGGAGCGGCAGGCGGCATGAACACGCTGAAGCCGGTGCTGGCCCGCCTCGCCGAGGGCGAGACGCTGGCCGAGAGCGAGGCGGAGCACGCCTTCGGCCTGATCATGGAGGGCGAGGCCACGCCGGCGCAGATCGCCGCCATGCTGATGGCCATGCGCGTGCGTGGCGAGACGGTGGCGGAGATGACCGGCGCGGTGCGCGCCATGCGCGCCCGCATGAACGCCGTCGAGGCGCCCGAGGGCGCCATCGACATCGTCGGCACCGGCGGCGACGGCATGGGCACGCTGAACATCTCCACCGCCACGGCCTTCGTGGTGGCCGCCTGCGGCGTGCCGGTGGCCAAGCACGGCAACCGCGCGCTCTCCTCGAAATCCGGCGCCTCGGACGCGCTCTCGGCGCTCGGCATCAACCTCGACGTGCCGCTGCCGGCGCTGCCGGCGGTGCTGCGCGAGGCGGGCATGGTGTTCCTGATGGCGCCGCGCCACCATGCCGCGCTGCGCCACGCCGCCGGGCCGCGCGTCGAGCTTGGCACCCGCACCATCTTCAACCTGCTCGGGCCGCTGACCAGCCCGGCGCGGGTGAAGCGGCAGATGACCGGCGCCTATGCCCCGGAATGGCTGCGCCCGATGGCCGAGACCCTCTCCCGCACCGGCAGCGAGCGCGCCTGGCTGGTGCACGGCCAGGGCATGGACGAGCTGGCCCTCTCCGGCCCCAGCCAGGTGGTGGAATTGCGCGGCGGCCAGATCCATGAATTCACCCTCACCCCGGCCGATGCCGGGCTGCCGGAGGCGCCGATGGCGGCGCTGAAGGGCGGCGACCCGGCCGAGAACGCCGCCGCGCTGGTGGAATTGCTGCGGGGCGCGCATGGCCCCTATCGCGATTGCGTGGTGCTGAACGCGGCCGCCGCCCTTGTCGTCGCCAGCGAAACAAACGATCTGAGGGGCGCCGCCGCCCGCGCGGCCCGCGCCATCGACGAGGGCGCGGCCCTGGCGGCGCTGGAGCGGCTGCGGCACGCCACCCATGCGCCGCCGGCCGAGATTTCTCCGGGCTGAAGGCCCGGCCGCGCACCAGACCACCCGACCTCCCCCCATGAAGCCCCGGCACGCTTCTCCCCCCGCGCCCAGGGCTGCAAGAGATGACCATGAACGCTGATACCCTGCCCGACACACTCCTCCGCATCCTGGCCGACAAGGAGGTGGAGGTGCGCGAGCGGGCCGCCGCCACGCCGCTCGGCGAGATGGAGAAGCGCGCGCAGGATGCCGGCAAGCCGCGCGACTTCACCGGCGCGCTCTGCAACGCCGTGGCCGAGGGCCGCATCGGGCTGATCGCCGAGATCAAGAAGGCCTCGCCCTCGGGCGGGCTGATCCGCGAGCCCTTCGACCCCGCCGGGCTGGCCAAAGCCTACGAGGCCGCCGGCGCCGCCTGCCTCTCCGTGCTGACCGACGCGCCGTATTTCCAGGGCACGCCGGCCGACCTCGTCACCGCCCGCAGCTCCTGCGCCCTGCCGGTGCTGCGCAAGGACTTCATGATCGACCCCTACCAGGTGTTCGAGGCGCGGGCGATGGGCGCCGACTGCATCCTGCTGATCATGGCCGCCCTCTCCGACGCGCAGGCGCGCGAGCTGGAGGATGTCGCCCGCGGCCTGGACATGTCGGTGCTGGCCGAGGTGCACGACCAGCGCGAGCTGGAGCGCGCGCTCGGGCTGCACACCCGCCTCATCGGCATCAACAACCGCAACCTGCGCAGCCTCAGGACCGACCTGGCCACCGCCGAGGCGCTGGTGCCGATGGTGCCCGCCGACCGCATCCCGGTGGCCGAGAGCGGCCTGCGCGACCCGGAGGATGTGCGCCGCATGGCCGCCGTCGGCGCCCGCTGCATCCTGGTGGGCGAGCACCTGCTGCGCCAGGCGGACGTGACCGGGGCCGCCCGCGCCATGGTGCAGGCGGGATGAGCGGCCCCTCCGAGGACAGCGCGCCGGCCGGCCTGACGCATTTCGATGCCGAAGGCCGCGCCGTGATGGTCGATGTCTCCGGCAAGCCGGAGACCGCCCGCCTCGCCATCGCCCGCGGGCGGGTGGTGATGGCGCCGGCCACGCTGGAGACGATCCGCGCGGGCGGCATCGGCAAGGGGGACGTGCTGGGCGTGGCGCGCATCGCCGGCATCATGGCCGCCAAGCGCACCGCCGAGCTGATCCCGCTCTGCCACCCGCTGGCCCTCTCCTCGGTGAAGCTGGACCTCACCCCGGCCGGGCAGGACACGGTGGAGATCGAGGCACGGGTGAAGACCACCGGCCCCACGGGGGTGGAGATGGAGGCGCTTACCGCCGTCTCCGTCGCGGCGCTGACGGTCTATGACATGTGCAAGGCGATCGACCGCGGCATGCGCATCGAGGCGATCCGCCTCGCCCGCAAGGAAGGCGGCAAGTCCGGGGTCTGGGAGGCGTCCTGATGATTTCCGTGGAGGAAGCGCGCGGCCGCATCCTGGAGGCCCTCTCCCCCTGCGGCGCCGAGACGGTGCCGCTGGCCGAGGGCTGGAACCGCGTGCTGGCCCGCCCCGTGGCGGCCCGCCTGACCCAGCCGCCGGCCGATGTCTCCGCCATGGACGGCTATGCCGTGCGCGCGGCCGATGCCCTGGAGGGGGCCACGCTCCGCGTCACCGGGGCGGCGCCGGCGGGCCATCCCTTCGCCGGCACGGTCGGCGCGGGCGAGGCGGTGCGCATCTTCACCGGGGCGCCGGTGCCCGAGGGGGCGGACGCCATCCTGCTGCAGGAGGACGCCACCGCCGCCGGGGGCACGGTGCGCGTCAACGAGGCGGTGCGGCCCGACCGCTGGATCCGCCGCGCCGGCATGGATTTCCGCGCGGGCGACACGCTGCTGGAGGCCGGGCGCCGCCTCACGGCACGCGACATCGGCCTCGCCGCCGCCGGCAACCATGCTTGGCTCGCCGTGCACCGCGCGCCGCGCATCGCCATCCTGGCAACCGGCGACGAGATCGTGCTGCCGGGCGAGCCGCTGCCGGGGGGCGGCATCGTCTCCTCCAACGCACACATGCTGGCGGCGCTGGTGCGTGCGGCGGGGGGCGTGCCGGTGGTGCTGCCCATCGCCGGCGACAACCACGACGCCATCGGCGCCGCGGCCGAGGCCGCGCGGCGCTGCGAGATGCTGGTGACGACGGGCGGCGCCAGCGTGGGCGAGCACGATCTGGTGCAATCCGCCCTCGCCCCGCACGGCTTCACGCTGGATTTCTGGAAGATCGCCATGCGGCCGGGCAAGCCGCTGATCTGGGGGCGGCTGGGCGAGACGCCGGTGCTGGGCCTGCCGGGCAACCCGGTCTCGGCGCTGGTCTGCTCCGTGCTGTTCCTGTGGCCGGCGCTGGCGCGGCTCTCCGGCCTGCCGGCGGCACCGCTGCCGCTGCGCATGGTGCGGCTCGGCGCTGCCCTGCCGGAGAACGACCGGCGCGAGGAATACATGCGCGCCCGGCTGGAGACCGATGCCGAAGGCCGCGCCGTGGTGGTGCCCGCCACGCGGCAGGACAGCGCCATGCTGCGCATCCTGGCGGGCGCGGATGCGCTGCTGCAGCGCCCGCCACACGCCCCGGCCCTGCAGGCCGGCGCGCTGGTGCCGGTGGTCAGCCTGGCCGATCTGGGGATCTGACCTGGGATCTGACCGGGCGGCTCCCCGCCGGCCGGCGCGGCCTACACCGCGCCATGCGCCTCCACATGCAGGGCATAGAGGGAGTGGCTGGCGGTCATGTAGAGCCGGTTGTTCTTCGGGCCGCCAAAGGCCAGGTTGGCGCAGCGCTCCGGCAGGCGGATGAAGCCGATGGCCTTGCCCTCGGGGTTGAACACCATCACCCCGTCCAGCTCCTCCGGCTTGCCGCGCAGCGCGTAGACACGGCGCCCGCCCACCTCGCGCGGCTCGGCCTCCAGCGCGCCGTTGCTGCCCCAGCCGCACCAGAGATTGCCGTCGCGGTCCACCTTGAAGCCGTCCAGCGCGCCCTGGTCGGCGGCGTCGATGAACTTGGTCTTGTTCGCCACCCGGCCATCCGCCTGCACGTCGTAGCGCCAGATGCTGCGGTTGGGCGTGCCCTTCCATTCCACGACGTAGAGCTTGCTCTCATCCGGCGAGAAGGCCAGGCCGTTGGGGTTGACCAGATCGGTGATAACCGCGCTGAGCTTCCCGTCCGTGCCGATGCGGTAGACATTCGTCGTCGGCTGCTCGGGGCGGGCGCGGCTGCCCTCCCACTCGCCGTTGATGCCGAACAGCGGATCGGTGAACCAGATCGTGTCGTCCGAGCGCACCACGATGTCGTTCGGCGCGTTCAGCCGCTTCCCCTCGAAGCTGTCCGCCAGCACCGTGATGCTGCCATCCTTCTCCGTCCGCGTGACGCGGCGGGTGACGGAGTGCTCGCAGGTGAGCAGCCTTCCCTGCCGGTCTCGCGCATTGCCGTTGCTGTAGTTGGCGTTCTCGCGGAAGACGGTGAAGCGGCCATCCTTCTCGTCGAACTTCATGATGCGGTTGTTCGGGATGTCGCTGCACAGCAGGTAGCCGCCTTCGGGGAAGTAGGCGGGCCCTTCCGCCCAGCGCATGCCGGTCGCCACCTGCTCCAGCGTGCTGCTGTAGATGCGGTAGCGCGCGAAGCTCGGGTCGAGGATCTGCACCGCCGGGTCCGGGTAGCGCTGGTTCGGCGTGAAGGGGAAGGATTGCGCGGCCGCGCCGGTGGCAAGAAGCGCCCCGCCGGCCAGGCCGGTCCCGCCCCGCAGCAGGCTGCGGCGTGTCGTGCTCATGGTGGTTTCCTCCTTGGCGGCACTGACGGCCGCTTACCGCCCGCCCCGCCCCCGGAGGCCCCACGCGCCATGCGTACGGGTGCCGCGAGGAAAGGCTGTTCCGGAAGCAGGCTGGCATCGGGGTCGGAGGGTGTCAATTCGTCATATGACACGATAAGGCGTAAAGCGGCATGCCGGCGCCGCCTTAATGCACGCTTACTCGATCGCGTTGGCCTGCAGGAACAGGGCCTGGGACAGGGTCTCGAAGAAGCGCTGGAACGGCGCCGGATCGGACAGCTCGTACTGATTCATCTGGCCGGAGGCGCGGACGATGGTCCGGTTGCCCTCGCCGCGGCGCAGCGTGACGGTGAAGCGTACCAATCCGCCATTGCCGTAGCGCGTGGCGCTGATGGTGCCCAGTACGGTGTCGGCGCGGTCCACCACGAAGCCCAAATCCTGCAGTGCGCTGAGCGCCGCCTGGAACACCTTGGCCTTATCCGCCGTCTCGAAGGCGCGGGTGGAGATGGCGCGCTGCGCCGCCTGGCTGTTGGCGCTGCCGAGCACCTGCTGGCGGCTGTCCATCTGGCAGGCGGCCAGCAGCGGCAGCAGGGCCATGGCGGAGGCGAAACGGAGCATGAAGGGATTTCCGGGCAGGACTCAGATCTCGTGGGCGGTGAGGAAGGCGGATTGCGCCAGCTTCTCGAAGAAGCCCTGGTAGATGGCCGGATCTTCCAGGGTCTCCCCCATGGCGATCATGGCACCCGGACGCGGGACAATGGTCTGGAAGGTAGCGCGGACCAGGATGCTCCGGCCATCGGCGCCCGGCCGCAGCACCACCTGCGCGCGGACGCGCCCGCTTGTGTTCTTGGTGCCGACGACGACGCCATGCGCCGCCTGCGTCTCCTCGATGAGATAACCGAGATCCTGCAGCGCGCCGACGGTGCTCTGCAGCATCAGTTCCCGGTCGGCCGTGTCGAAACGGCGGGATTGCCGGGCGCGCAGCGCGGTCGCCGCGGCGCTCGGCATGAAGGCGGCCGCCTGCTGCTCGGCCGTGGGCGCGCAGCCGGCCAGCGCCGCGGATGGCAGCACGGCCAGAACGTTACGGCGCCGCGGGCGGGAGGGCCGCCGCATGACCCGCGCCCCCGGCTCAGAAGCTCGAGGAGCGGTAGGAGAAATCCCGCACCATGCCGGCCGCGTCGTAGCGGATGATCACGGTGAGGGTCCGCTGCGAGGTGCTGGCGGCCCCGGCGCGCCCGCTCGCCCCGCCCAGGAACAGCACCCCCGCGCCGCCCTGGGAGCTGGAATAGACCTGCTCGGTGGCGATGCGGTCATAGACCCAGGTTTCGCGGCGCTGCTCGTCGGTGGTGACGATGTTGGGCGAGCCCAGCACCGCCGCCACCTCCGCGCCACTCATGCCCACGCGGATCTCACGCTGGACGGTGCCGACCGTCATGCGGTCCTGCGCCTCGCGGCCCGCCGCGACGCTGCGGGCATGGTCCTCGGCGGAGGCACAACCAGCCAGGAGGGCGGCCAGGCCCAGGGCCGGCAGCAGACGGCGTATCGCATTCATCGGGAAGAAGCTCCGTTTGCAGGGCTCGCCGTGGCGGGCTGCGCGACAGCGCGGGCGGCGGCCTCGCGCTCCTGGATGGTGTTCAGTTCGGCGGTGGGGCGCTGGGCCTCCGGGGCGGTCACATCCGCCGGCGCCTCGGCCACCTCACGCTGCAGCGTCGCGGCCAGCTGGGCAAAGAAATTCTTCTGGTAGAACTCGGCGCTGTCCACCTGCGCCTCGCGCAGCGGTGCGACGATGGTGGCATTCGCACGCACCACGGATTCCCCTGGCGAGCGCGGGCGCACCACCACCGCCATGCGCAGCGCGGTGACGCGGGTGGCGGAGACGGTTCCCGCCTCCGGCTCAACCTTGGTGATGCGGTAGCCGAGGTCGTGCAGGGTGGCGATGACGCCGCGCATGGCGGACTCGGCATCCACCGGCACCAGGCGGATCTGGGCGGCGCGCAGCTCGGTGGCGGGCTTGCGGCTGGGCTCGAAGACCGTTTGCTGCTGGGCGCAGGCGGCGAGAAGCGGCGCAAGCAGTGCCAGGGGCAAAATGGTGCGCATCCGGTTCATGCCGCGCGCGCCAGGCCGGCGCGCACCCTCTCGAAGAAGCCGCTGGAGAACTCCGCCTCGGTGAGGCGCTCGACCCGGGATAAGCCCTGGTTCGTCGTGACGATGCGCTCGAAGGAGACGCGCAACTGGCTGTCGTGCGTGCCGAGTGGCTGGGTGGTGAGCGTCGCCCGGATCACCTGATCGGTGTCGTAGACCGGGTTGTACCGCACGCCCAGCAGCGCCAGGCCCACAGTCAGCGCCACCTGCCCGACCACCTGGCCGGCTTCGGTCGCGTCGCGGTCCTTGCTGCCGGCGAGTACGCCGTAGCGGGGGGCGCTTTCCTCGATGGTGAAGCCGAGATCCTGCAGAACCTGGGTCGCCTCGACGAGCAGGCGCTGCTCGGAGGTCTCAGGGAAGCGCGCAGTCTGCGCCTCCCGCAGCGCGGCGGCATTCTCCAGGGGTGCGCCGGCCTGAAGGGCGGCCTTGTTGGCCCAGTCCTGGTCAGGCTGCTGGCACGCGGCAACGGATGTTGCTGCCGCAAGGGCGACAAAGTGCGAGAGGCGCATCAACATTCCCGGCGAGGTCGGCTTTGAGCAGGCTTGGCTTGACAATGATCTGTTACAGCCTTGCCACTCCCCGTCAAGTTCTCGTGAACGAAGACGTGCTCGCCGCCCTATCACGCAGCATTCCATACCTGAATGCGCCATAGCGACTTCAGGGAAGCAGGCCTCATGCGGCCGCGAAATCTGTGATGTCAGCAGGAGAGGGTGGCGGAGGGGATGGGATTCGAACCCACGAAACGGGTTATCCCCGTTTAACGGTTTAGCAAACCGCCGCCTTCGGCCACTCGGCCACCCCTCCGCAGGGTGTTGAAGTTTCACGGCGTATGCGAGGCCGCTTCTAGCGTTCTGCGGGGGCCACGTCAAACACACTCACGGCCCCGGGGGTGAAAAAGCTGGGGATAGAGTTCGGCACCCCCTCCCCAGCCACGTCCAGGCTCAGCCCAGATGGACGGAGAAGCCCTTCGCCACGGCGGGGCGGCCCATCATGCGGGCATACCAGGCGGCAACGGCCGGGAATTCGTCGAGGCTGCCCAGGTGCCGCTCATGCCGCCAGGCCCAGCCGAGGATGGCGAAGTCGGCGATGCTCGGCTCGCCCTCGGTGGCCACGAAGTCGCGCCCCGCGAGGCGCCGCTCCAGCACGCCGTAGAGGCGGCGCGTCTCGGTCCGGTAGCGCTCCAGCCCGTAGTCGCGCGCCGGGCCTTCGGGGCGGGTCAGGAAGTGGTGCACCTGCCCCGGCATCGGGCCGAAGCCGCCCATTTGCCACATCAGCCACTCCCAGACCTGCACCCGGCCGCGCAGATCGGCGGGGAGGAACTTCCCGGTCTTCTCGGCGAGGTAGAGCAGAATCGCGCCCGATTCGAAGACGGTGATCGGCTGCCCGTCCGGCCCCTCGTCGTCGATGATGGCGGGGATGCGGTTGTTGGGCGAGAATTTCAGGAATTCGGGGTCGAACTGCTCGCCCTTGGTGATGTCCACCACCTTGACGGTGTAGGGCAGCCCCATCTCCTCCAGCGCGACGCTGATCTTGCGCCCGTTGGGGGTGTTCCAGGTGTAGAGGGTGATCATAGCGCGGCGGGCCCTCCCGGCCTTCATGGTTCGAGGCCGGAAGGGAAGCACGCGGCGAGGCTGGCGTCAGCCCAGCTTCTTCTTCAGCAGCTCGTTCACCAGGGCCGGGTTGCCCTTGCCCTGCATTGCCTTCATCGTCTGGCCGACGAAGAAGCCGAACAGCTTGTCCTTGCCGGAGCGGTATTCCTCCACCTTGCCGGCATTGGCAGCCATCACCTGGTCGATCACCGCCTCGATCGCGCCGGTGTCGGTCACCTGCTTCAGGCCGCGCTCCTCGACGATGAGGCCCGGCGCCTTGCCGGTCTCGAACATCGCCTCCAGCACCTCCTTGGCGAGCTTGCCGGAGAGGGTGTTGTCGGAGATCAGGTCGAGCAGCGCGCCGAGGTCCTCGGCGCTGACCGGCGAGCTGCCGATGCTGGCGCCCACGCGGTTGAGCCCGGCGAAGAAATCGCCGGTGATCCAGTTGGCGGCCATCTTGGGGTCGCGGCCCTTCGCCACGGCCTCGTAGAAGGCGGCCGTCTCCTTCTCCAGAGTCAGAACATGGGCGTCATAGGGCGTCAGGCCGAAATCGCCGACATAGCGGGCGCGGCGGGCGTCGGGCAGTTCCGGCAGGGCGGCCTTGAGGCTGTCCACCCAGGACTGCTCCAGCACCAGCGGCGGCAGGTCGGGGTCGGGGAAGTAGCGGTAGTCATGCGCATCCTCCTTGGAGCGCATGGAGCGCGTGACGCCGCGGGTGGTGTCGAACAGGCGGGTCTCCTGCACCACCTCCTCGCCCGCTTCCCACAGTTCCACCTGCCGGCGCGCCTCGGCCTCCACAGCCTGCATGACGAAGCGGATGGAGTTGACGTTCTTCACCTCGCAGCGGGTGCGGAACCCCTCCCCCGCCTTGCGGACGGAGACGTTGACGTCGGCGCGCAGCGAACCCTGCTCCATGTTGCCGTCGCAGGTGCCGAGGTAGCGCAGGATCTGTCGCAGCTTTGTCAGGTAGGCGCCGGCTTCCTCCGGGGAGCGCATGTCCGGCTCGGAGACGATCTCCATCAGCGCGACGCCCGAGCGGTTGAGGTCGATGTAGCTCTTGCTCGGGTGCTGGTCGTGCAGCGACTTGCCGGCATCCTGCTCCAGGTGCAGCCGCGTGATGCCGATGGTCTTGGTGCTGCCGTCGCCGAGCTGGATCTCGATCTGCCCCGTGCCGATCACCGGGTACTGGTACTGGCTGATCTGGTAGCCCTGCGGCAGGTCCGCGTAGAAGTAGTTCTTGCGGTCGAAGCGCGACCACAGATTCACCTGCGCGTTCAGCCCGAGGCCGGTGCGCACGGCCTGCGCCACGCATTCGCGGTTGATCACCGGCAGCATGCCGGGGAAGCCCGCATCGATGAAGCTGACCTGGCTGTTGGGCTCGGCGCCGAACTCGGTCGCGGCGCCGCTGAACAGCTTGGCCATCGAGGTGACCTGGGCGTGCACCTCCAGCCCGATCACCACTTCCCACGGGCCGGTGCTGCCCTCGATCGTGTAGCTCATGCCGCGGCCCTCAGAGCGGGAAGCGCGTGGAAGCCGGCCGCGCGCTCGATGGCGCCGCCGACGGCGAAGACCGTCTCCTCGTCGAAGGGGCGGCCCAGCACCTGCAGGCCGAGCGGCAGCCCCTTCATATCCAGCCCCGCCGGCACGGACATGCCGGGGATGCCCGCCAGGTTGGCGGTGATGGTGAAGACGTCGTTCAGATACATCGCCACGGGGTCGTCCTGGTTCTCGTCCCGGCCGAAGGCGGCGGTGGGGGTGGCGGGGGTCAGGATGGCGTCCACCTGCGCCCAGGCCTGGTCGAAGTCGCGCTTGATCAGCGCCCGCACCTGCTGCGCCTTGACGTAGTAGGCGTCGTAATAGCCGGCGGAGAGGACGTAGGTGCCGATCAGGATACGGCGCTTGACCTCATCGCCGAAGCCGGCGGCGCGGGTCCGCTCGTAGAGGTCCTTCAGGTCCTCGCCATTCTCGCGCAGGCCGAAGCGCACGCCGTCATAGCGGGCGAGGTTCGAGGAAGCCTCGGCCGGCGCCACGATGTAGTAGGTGGGCAGCGCGTATTTCGTGTGCGGCAGGCTGATGTCCACCAGCGTGGCGCCCTCGGCGCGCAGCCAGTCCATGCCCTGCCGCCACAGCGCGTCGATCTCGGGGGAGAGCCCCTCCACCCGGTATTCGCGCGGGATGCCGATGCGCAGCCCCTTCACGCCGCGTGCCACGGCCGCGGCGAAATCCGGCACCGCCACATCGGCGCTGGTGGAGTCCCTCGGGTCGAACCCCGCCATGGAGCCGAGCAGGATGGCGCAATCCTCCACCGTGCGCGCCACCGGCCCCGCCTGGTCGAGCGAGGAGGCATAGGCCACGATGCCGAAGCGCGAGCAGCGCCCATAGGTGGGCTTGATGCCGCTGACGCCGCAGAAGGCCGCCGGCTGGCGGATCGAGCCGCCCGTGTCGGTCGCCGTGGCGCCGAGGGCGAGGCGCGCCGCCACCGCCGCCGCCGAGCCGCCGGAGGAGCCGCCGGGCACCAGCGCGGTGTCGTCGCCCTGGCGCTTCCACGGGTTCTCGGCCGCGCCGAAGGCGGAGGAGGTGTTGGAGGAGCCCATGGCGAACTCGTCGAGATTCGCCTTGCCCAGGAACACCGCGCCGTCGCGCAGCAGGTTGCCCGTCACCGTGCTCTCATAGGGCGGCACGAAATCGCCGAGGATGCGGCTGCCCGCCGTGGTGCGGGTGCCGGCGGTGCAGAACAGGTCCTTGATGGCCAGCGGGATGCCGGCAAGCGGACCGGCCTCGCCGCGCGCCAGCGCCGCATCGGCCTCGGCCGCCTGGGCGGCGGCGAGTTCCGGCGTCACGGTGATGTAGGCGTTGAGGCGCGGGTTGAGCGCCGCGATGGCGTCGAGATGCGCCCGCGTCAGCTCCGCGGCGCTGATCTCGCGCGCGGCGAGGGCGCGGCGGGCGCCGGCGATGGTCAGTTCGGTCGGGTGCGTCATGCCGCTCACTCCACCACCTTGGGCACGGCGAAGAAGGCGCCGGCGCGGTCCGGCGCGTTGGCCAGCACCTGCTCCTGGATGCCGCCATCGGTCACGCGGTCCTCGCGCATCCGCAGCGCCTGGGCGCCGCCGCCGGCCATCGGCTCCACCCCTTGGGTGTCGACCGCCTGCAACTGCTCGATCCAGCCCAGGATTCCATTCAGTTCGGCCTCAAGGCGCGGCAGGTCGGCCTCCTCCACCCTGAGGCGGGCGAGCGAGGCGACGCGCCGGACTGTGGCGGTGTCGAGCGACATTCGTTTTCTTCCGGAGAGTGATCAGATCAGGTTCGCGCGGAACAATTGCGCGACGACGGGGGCGGACCATAAACACCGCCATGCCCATCTTCAACCTGAGCCAACTCCGCACCGCCCTGCCCCGCGAGGCAAGGCTGATCGGCCTGGACCCCGGCAAGCGCGTCATCGGGGTGGCGCTGTCCGACGTCCTGCTGATGCTGGCCAGCCCGTACAAGGGCCTGGCCCGCGGCAAGCTGGCCGCCAACGCCGCCGAGATCGCCGCCATCGCGCGCAAGGAGGGAGCGGGCGGGCTGGTGGTCGGCCTGCCGCTGGGGCTAGACGGCTCCTTCGGCCCGGCCGCCCAGGCGGCGAAGGACTGGGCCATCGCCCTCTCCGCCGCCACCGGCCTGCCGGCGGCGCTGTGGGACGAGCGCCTCTCCTCCTCCGCCGTGAACCGGATGATGATCGAGGAGGCCGACCTGACGCGCGGCAAGCGGGCCAAGGCGGTGGATGCCGCCGCGGCGGCCTACATGCTCCAGGCGGCGCTGGACGCGACGCGTGGCGCCCCGGATGGCCCGCGCCAAGCCTGAAGGCGCGCGGGGTGGGCGGGGGGAAGGCGCCGAGCGCGCGGCCCGGGCTCGCCCACGGCCGCAACCCTCACGCCAGAGCCTTGCGTCAGACGGGCCGCCGGTTCCATTGTGGGAGTCTGTTACAATCCGGAAGAGGCCGCGCGGGCCATGCCTGAAGACCGCCTCGACGCGCTGATCGATGATCTCTACGGGCTGGCCGCGGATGGCGGCTCCAGCGAGTCCGGGTGGGAGGCATTGCTGGCACGGGTGGCGCTGCTCATGGGAGCCACCTCGGCCGCACTGCAACTGGCCAGCCCGCAGCAGGGAACGACACGGCTGCTGGCCACCCACAACGTGGCCGACGCGGTGAACCAGGATTACGCCGCCCACTTCTTCCCGCGCGATATCTTCATGGACCAGGCACGCGCCATGCCCGGCCAGCTCATGCTGAGCCAGGACCATCTGCCCGACGCGCTGGTGGCGCAGTCCGAGATCTACAACGACCTGTTCCGGCATCACCTGCACGGGGCGTTCTATGTCGCCGGTGGGGTGACGCCGGTGGGGGACGGCCAGGTGCTGGGCTTCGGCCTGCAGCGCGCCCGGGAGCGCGGCGCCTTCACGGCCGAGGAAAGCCGCACCCTGCAGCGCCTCTGGCCGCATCTGCGCCGCGCCGCCCAGGTGCAGCTGCGGCTCCAGCAGGCCGAGGTCTCGCAGCGCCTGGGCTTCGAGGCGCTGGACCGCATGACGGGGGGCATCGTCATCCTGGCCGCCGACCGCCGCATCCTGTTCATGAACCGGGCGGCGCGGCGGCTGCTGGAGGAGCGGAGCGGCTGCGCCACCACCGGCAATGGCGGCCGGCTGCGCCTGACCTACGGCCCGGCGGATGAGCGGTTCTCCCTGCTGCTGGCGCAGGCCACCACCATGGGCCCGCCGCGCCGCGCCAACACCCTGCGCTGCCCGCGCGCCGAGGGGCTGCCGGCGCTAATGCTGCTGGTGGCACCCTTCCAGCCGCAGACCATGGTGGCTATGCCCGGCGCGGCGCCGCTGGCGCTGCTGCTGATCTCCGACCCGCGCGACGTTCCGCCGCCCCTGCCCGATCAGCTCATGGCCCTGTTCGGCCTGACGCCGGCCGAGGCGGGGGTCGCCGCCAGCCTGGCCCAGGGGCTGAGCCCGGAGGAGGTGGCGCAGGCGCGGGAGGTGCGGCTGAGCACGGTACGGAGCCAGGTGCAGGCGCTGCTGGCCAAGACCGGCACACGCCGCCAGGGCGAATTGCTGCGCCTGCTGCTCTCCCTGCCGCAGGCGGCGGCGCCGGACTGAGCACTGCGGCCGGCGCGAGGGTGGCGGCCGGCCCTTCCGGCGCGGCGCACGTATGGCTATGGTCCCCCGCCTCTAGCCGGACTGGTCCCGCATGCTGCCCTTTCCTCACCGGCACCTCCTGGCCCTGCAAGGGCTGGAGCCGCCCTATATCGCCGATCTCCTGGATCTGGCGGAATCCTATGCCCTGCTCAACCGCAGCGGGAAGACCCAGCGCGACCTGCTCAAGGGCCAGACGCTGATCAACCTGTTCTTCGAGGACAGCACCCGCACCCGCACCAGCTTCGAGCTGGCCGGCAAGCGGCTGGGGGCGGACGTGATCAACATGTCCGTCAGCCAGTCCAGCGTGAACAAGGGTGAGACGCTGCTCGACACCGCCTCCACCCTGAACGCCATGCATTGCGACCTGCTGGTGGTGCGCCACGCGCAGTCCGGCGCGCCCGCCCTGCTGAGCCAGAAGGTCGATGCCGCGGTGATCAACGCCGGCGACGGCACGCATGAGCACCCCACCCAGGCGCTGCTCGACGCGCTGACCATCCGCCGCCGCAAGGGCCGGCTGGAGAACCTCACCGTCGCCATCTGCGGCGACGTGCTGCACAGCCGGGTGGCGCGCAGCAACATCCACCTGCTCAGCGCCATGAACTGCCGGGTGCGCGTGGTGGGGCCGCCGACGCTGATCCCGGCCGAGGCGGCGCGGATGGGCGTCGAGGTGTTCCACGACATGAAGGCCGGCCTGCGCGACGCCGACGTGGTGATGATGCTGCGCCTGCAGAAGGAGCGCATGGCCGGCGGGCTGGTGCCCTCGGCGCGGGAGTTCTTCCGCTTCTACGGGCTCGATGCCGCCAAGCTGGCGCATGCCAGGCCCGATGCCATCGTCATGCACCCCGGCCCGATGAACCGCGGCGTCGAGATCGACAGCGCCATCGCCGACGACCCGGCGCGCAGCGTCATCGGCGAGCAGGTGGAGATGGGCGTCGCCGTCCGCATGGCGGTGCTCGACATCCTCTCGCGCAACATGCGCCGGAACGCCCGGCTGTGACCGCCCCCATGCACGACACCCCCCGTGACACGCTGTTCATCAACGCCCGCCTGATCGACCCCGCCTCGGGGCTGGATGCGCCGGGCAGCCTGCTGGTCAGCCGCGGCGTCATCGCCGATCATGGTGGCGCGCTCGGCAACCCGGAGGGGGCCGAGACCGTCGATTGCGGCGGCGCCGTGCTGGCGCCGGGCCTCGTCGACATGCGCGCCGCCCTGGGCGAGCCTGGCGCGGAATATCGCGAGACCATCGAGAGCGCGGCGCTGGCGGCGGCGGCGGGCGGCATCACCACCCTCTGCGCCCTGCCCGACACCCAGCCGGCGCTGGACGACGCCGCCCTGCTGCAGTTCATCCTGCGCCGGGGCGAGGCCACCGGCAGCCTCTCCATCCTGCCCTATGGCGCCGCCACCAAGGGTTGCGCCGGCCAGGAGATCTCGGAATACGGCCTGCTGCGCGAGGCCGGCGCCATCGCCTTCAGCGACGGGCGCCACGCCATCGGCAGCGCGCGCACCATGCGCATCGCCCTCTCCTATGCCCGCGCCTTCGGCAGCTTCGTGGTGCAGCACCCGGAGGAGCCTTCCCTGGCACGCGGCGGCGTCGCCACCGAGGGCGAACTGGCCACCCGGCTCGGCCTCGCCGGCATACCCCCCGCGGCCGAGGCCATCATGGTGGCGCGCGACATCGCGCTGGCCCGCATCACCGGCGGCCATGTCCACTTCGCCCATGTCTCCACCGGCGCGGCGCTCGACCTGATCCGGGCCGCCAAGGCCGAGGGGCTGCGCGTCACCTGCGACACCGCGCCGCCCTATTTCGACCTGAACGAGACGGCGATCGGCGATTTCCGCACCTACGCCAAGCTCTCCCCGCCCCTGCGGCGGGAGGCGGACCGGCTGGCCGTGGTGGCGGCCCTGGCCGACGGCACGATCGACGCCATCGCCTCCGACCACCAGCCGGCCGATGCCGACGACAAGCGCCTGCCCTTCGCCCAGGCCTCGGCCGGCGGCACGGGGCTGGCCACGCTGCTCGGCATCACCCTCTCCCGCGTGCATGGCGGCGACCTGACGCTGCCGCAGGCCCTGGCCCTGCTGACCTGCCGCCCCGCCGCCCTGCTCGGCCTGCCGGTGGGCCGGCTTGAACGCGGCGCGCCGGCCGACCTGCTGCTGCTCGACCCCGAGCGGGCCTGGAAGGTCGAGGCCGGCAAATTGCCCGGCAAGGCGCAGAACTCGCCCTTCGACGGACGGGCGCTGGAAGGCCGGGTGCTGGGCACCTGGAAGGCCGGGCGGCGGGTGTTCGGATGAGCCTGCTGCTCGCCGCCGCGCTGCTCGGCTACCTCTCCGGCTCCGTGCCCTACGGGCTGCTGCTGACCCGCGCGGCAGGGCTCGGCGACATCCGCCAGATCGGCAGCGGCAACATCGGCGCCACCAACGTGCTGCGCACCGGCAACAAGAAGGTGGCGGCGGCGACGCTGCTGCTGGATGCGCTGAAGGGCGTGGTGCCGGTGCTGGCGCTGGGAGCGCTGTGGGGCCGCGATGCCGGGCTGGTGGCCGGGCTGGCGGCGCTGCTGGGCCACATCTTTCCTGTCTGGCTGGGCTTCAAGGGCGGCAAGGGCGTCGCCACCGGCGCCGGGGTGCTGCTCGCCGCCGCCTGGTGGGTGGGGCTGGCCTGCGCCGTGCTGTGGTTCGTCATGGCGAAGGTGACGCGCATCTCCTCCGCCTCGGCGCTCACCGCCTGCGCCGCGGCGCCGCTGGTGGCGCTGCTCTCGGGCGATCTGCGGCTGGCCGGATTCGCGCTGGTGCTGGCGCTGCTGATCATCTGGCGCCACCAGGACAACATCCGCCGCCTGCTGGCCGGCACCGAGCCGCGCATCGGCCAGAAGAACAAGTGACGCGGAACGCGGCCGAGGCGCTGGCCCTGCTGCGGCTGGCGCGCACCGAGGGGATCGGCCCCATCGCCTTCCAGAAGCTGCTGGCCCGGCACGGCTCCGGCGCCGCCGCGCTGGCGGCGGTGCCCGGCCTGCCGGCGCGCAGCGGCACCCCCTACCGCCCCGCGCCGGAGGCCGCCGTGGCGCGGGAGATGGCGGCGGTGGCCGAGATGGGCGGCCGCTTCCTGTTCCTGGGCGATGAGGATTATCCCCCTCTCCTGGCGCTGTTGCCGGACGCGCCGCCGGCGCTGGCCGTGGTGGGGGACCCGGCGCTGCTGCTGGCGCCGCAGGTGGCGCTGGTGGGGGCGCGCAACAGCTCCGGCCTTGGCCGCCGCATGGCGGAGGAACTGGCCGAGGCGCTGGCCGCCGCCGGCATCACCGTCACCTCCGGCCTGGCGCGTGGCATCGACGGCGCGGCGCACCGGGGCGCGCTGCGGGCGGGCGCCACCATCGCCGTCATTCCCGGCGGCCTGGACGTGCCCTACCCGCCCGAGCACCTGGAGCTGCAGGGGCTGATCGCCGAGCGCGGCGCCGTGGTGGCCGAGGCGCCGCTCGGCACGGCGCCCATCGCCCGGCACTTCCCGCGCCGCAACCGCATCATCGCCGGCCTCAGCCTGGGCGTGGTGGTGGTGGAGGCGGCCTACCGCTCCGGCACGCTGATGACGGCGCGGCTGGCGCTGGAGGCGGGGCGCGAGGTGTTCGCCGTGCCCGGCAGCCCGCTCGACCCGCGCTGCGCCGGCTCCAACGACCTGCTGCGCCAGGGCGCGCACCTCGTCGAGCGGGCGGAGGACGTGCTG
>NZ_JCACVY010000035.1:0-29424 GCF_058833935.1 Roseomonas sp. TS2
TGAGGCGCGCCAGCGTCTCGCGCATCGCGCCGCGCTTCACCACCATGTCCAGGATGCCGTGCTCCAGCAGGTACTCGGCGCGCTGGAAGCCCTCGGGCAGCTTCTCGCGCACCGTCTGCTCGATGACGCGGGCGCCGGCGAAGCCGATCATGGCGCCCGGCTCGGCGATCTGGATGTCGCCCAGCATGGCGAAGGAGGCGGTGACGCCGCCCGTCGTCGGGTCGCACAGCACGACGATGAAGGGCAGCCCGGCCTCCTTCACCATCTGCGCGGCGATGACGGTGCGCGGCATCTGCATCAGGCTCAGCGCGCCCTCCTGCATGCGCGCGCCACCCGAGGCGGTGAACACGATCAGCGGCGCGTCCTGCAGCACGGCCAGCTTGGCGGCGGTGACGATGGCCTCGCCGACGCCCGGGCTCATCGAGCCGCCCATGAAGCCGAACTCGAAGGCGGCGATGACGGCGCGGCGGCCCTCGATGGTGCCATGCGCGACCACCACCGCGTCATCCATGGCGGACTTGGCCTGCGCTTCCTTCAGCCGGTCGGCGTATTTCCGCTGGTCGCGGAAGCGCAGCGGGTCGGCGGGCGATTTCGGCAGCTCGATGCGCTGGAAGCCGGGATCGAGCGTGTATTCCGCCCGCCTCAGCGCCGGGATGCGCATGTGGTGGCCGCAATGCGTGCAGACATGCAGCGACCGCTCGAGGTCCCGGTGGAAGATCATCTGCTCGCAGGCCGGGCATTTGTGCCAGAGGTTGTCCGGCACCTCCTTGCGGCCGAGCCATGTCTGGATCTTCGGCAGCGCCCATTCGCTGATCCAGTTCATGCGGACCCTCTCTGGCTTGACGTTCTGGCGGAAGCGGGGGTGGTAGGCCCGGGCAGGCCCGGAAGGCAAGGGGTATGGGACCGGCAGGGCCGTGGGCTGTCGGGCGGCCGGCCGGCGCCCTAGGATGCCGCCTCTTCCGAACCGCCGATGGCACCCCGCATGACCACCGCCCTGCTCTGGCCGCCCCTGCTCCTGGTCGGCTCCAACATCCTCATGACCTGGGCCTGGTACGGCCATCTGAAGCAGCCCTCCTGGCCGCTTTGGCTGGCGGTGCTGGTCAGCTGGGGCATCGCCTTCTTCGAGTACTGCCTGGCGGTGCCGGCCAACCGGATCGGCTACGGCGCCTACACCGGGCAGCAGCTCAAGGTGATGCAGGAGGTGATCACGCTGATGGTGTTCGGCGTGTTCTCGGTGATGGTGCTGGGCGAGCCGCTGCGCTGGACCTACATCGCCGCCATGCTCTGCCTGGTGGCGGCGGTGGTGTTCATCTTCCTGCCCGTGGAGTGAGGCGGGGCAGGCGAGGGAGGCGCCGGCCTCCCTGTCCGCCCTTCTCAGCCCGCCCTTCTCAGCCCGCGCCGCCCAGCATCGCCGGCACCAGCAGCCCGACATTGTGCCGGAACATCGCCTCGTAGCTCGGCGCCGGCCCGCCCGGCGGGGAGAGCGCGTCGGCGTAGAGCCGGCCCTGCACCGTGATGCCGGCCTCGGCGGCCAGGCGCCGCAGCGTCGCCGGGTTGGCCATGTTCTCCAGGAAGACGGCGGTGATGTTCTCCGCCTTCAGGGTGCGGATCAGCCGCGCCACCTGGGCGGCGGAGGGTTCGGCATCGGTGCTGACGCCCTGCGGCGCCAGGAAGCGCACCCCATAGGCCTCGGCGAAGTAGCCGAAGGCGTCGTGGCTGGTCACCACCCGGCGCCGTGCCTCCGGCACACGGCCGATCTCCTCCCGCACCCAGGCATCCAGCGCCGCCAGCCGCGCCTGATAGGCCTCGCCGCGGGCGCGGTGGAGATCGGCCCGCGCCGGGTCCGCCGCCGCCAGCGCGGCGGCGATGACGCCGGCATAGTGCCGGCCATGGCGCAGATCCTGCCAGGCATGCGGGTCGGCCGCCGCCTGCCCGCCATGGCCATGGCTGTGCCCGTGGCCATGCCCGCCCTCCAGCCTGCGCGGGGTCAGGCCCTCCGTGGCGGTGGCCACCGGCCCGGCATAGCCGGCCGATCGGGCCAGCCGGTCCACCCAGGCATCGAAGCCGAGGCCGTTGCGCACCAGCAGCCCGGCGCCGCGCAGCGCCTGCGCGTCCGAGGGGCGGGGCTGGAAGCTGTGCGCGTCCACATCCGGCCCGGCGATGACATGCGCCGCCACCGCATCGCCGCCGATCTGCCGCACCATGTCTCCCAGGATGGAGAAGGAGGCGACGACCGGCAGGGGCGCGGCACCCTGCGCCCTGGCGGGGCGGGCGAGCCGAGGAGCGACCCAGGGCGCGGCGAGGGAGAGGGCGAGCAGGGCGCGGCGCTGCATGGGAAGACCTCTGCGCTATGTTATAAAGTTCCAATGCCGCGAAGCGGCGCGGGATGCAAGCCTCCCGCCCTTTCTCAGCCCTTGCCGAACAGCCGGCGCAGCCGTGCCCAAAGCCCTTCCGCCGGCGCGGCGCGGCCCACCTTCTGGTGCGCCACATGCGGGCGGCGGGCGGGCGGCGGCAGGGCGCTGGCCATGGTGTGCCGCCCGGCGTCGCGCGCCGCGATCAGCCGCCGCTCCAGCGCCACCACCTGCGCCACCGCCTCGGGCGTCTGGGCGGCGGCCAGCGCCTCGGCGGCGGCGGCGGCATCCCCCCACGCCTCGGAGCGGCGCAGCGCGTCGATCACCCGCACCGACTGCTCGGCATCCAGCGCCGGGCCGCCGCGCCACAGGGCCACCGCCTCCTGCCGCCAGCTCGCGGCCAGCTCGGGGCGGTTCATGTCGTCGGCCACCCAGGCGGCGTGCAGCGTGGCCTCGGCGGCGGCGTGCAGCGCGCCCGTCTCCTCCAGCACATGCGCCCAGGCCAGGAAGCGGCGGGCCAGCGGCGGATGGCTGGTGTCGGCGATCAGCGCGCGGAACGGCGCCGCCGCCACTGCGTCGGCCGCCGCCGGGTGGGCGCGGCCGATATCGGGCGCGGCATAGGCGCAGTGTGGGCATTGCTGCAGCCAGCGGCCCATGGTGCCGCGCAGCGGCTCCCCCGGGCGCAGGTCCAGGTCCGGCGCCTGCTCGGGCGGCGCGGGGCGGAAGGGCGGTTGCCGGCTTTCGCCGCCGCAGATGGCGCAGCGGAGCCCGCCCGGTGCGCCGCCGGTCTTGGAGCCGGCCGAAGGTGAGCCGGCCGAGGGTGAGGAAGTCGCCATCTCCCCAAGCTAGGCACGAAGACGCCCCGCGCGAAGGGGATGACACGCGCAAACGTTACGCGGCTCCCCGCATGGTGTTGCACGGGCGCCGCCGGCGCGCCAAAGATCATCCCATGCCCCGTGGCGACCTGTTTCCCGATATCGCGCCCTACGAGACCGGCCTGCTGCCGCTCTCGGCCGGGCATGTCATGTACTGGGAGCAGGTGGGCAATCCCCGCGGCCAGCCGGTGCTGTTCCTGCATGGCGGGCCGGGGGCCGGGGCGGGGGCGGTGCACCGCCGCTTCTTCGACCCGGGCCATTGGCGCGTCGTCATCTTCGATCAGCGCGGCTCCGGCCGCTCCCGCCCGCTCGGCGAGCTGTCCGGCAACACCACGCCCAATCTGGTCGAGGATATCGAGGCGCTGCGCCGCTTCCTCGGCATCGAACGCTGGCTGCTGTTCGGCGGCTCCTGGGGCAGCACCCTGGCGCTGGCCTATGCCCAGGCGCATCCCGACCGGGTGCTGGGCTGCGTGCTGCGCGGCGTCTTCCTCGGCCGGGCGCGGGAGGTGGAGTGGTTCCTCTACGGGCTGCGCCGCGTCTTCCCCGATGCCTGGGCGCAGTTCGCCGAGCACATCCCCGAGGCCGAGCGCGGCGACCTGCTGGGCGCCTACCTGAAGCGCCTGACCGACCCGGACCCGCAGGTGCACTTCGCCGCCGCCCGCGCCTGGAGCCAGTACGAGGGGCTGTGCAGCACCCTGATGCCCAGCCCCGAGACGGTGGCGAGCTTCGCGCAGGACCGCACGGCGCTGGGCCTGGCACGGATCGAGGCGCATTACTTCGCGCACGACCTGTTCCTGCCGCCCGGAGGGCTGTTGGCCCACATGGACCGCATCGCCCATCTGCCGGCCGAGATCGTGCAGGGCCGCTACGACATGGTCTGCCCCGCCGAGAGCGCCTTCGATCTCGCCGCCGCCTGGCCGCGCGCGCGGCTGACCGTGGTGCCCGATGCCGGCCATTCGGCGCTGGAGCCGGGCGTGCGGGTCAGCCTGGTGGCGGCGGTCGAGCGCTTCCGCCACCACTGCTGATTCCCGCCTCATGCCCGGCGGGGCAGGGATGGGTGCAAGGGCAGGGGCTGAGCAGGGCGCGCATGACGGCGATTCCATCCATTTCGCGCTGCAGCATGGATTGGAACGAATGGGAGATGTCCATATAACCAGCGGGGAAGGGGCGCGATTCACCGGGCGGCGGTGGATGGCTCCCGGCCTTTCCACGCCCCGCCAGACCGCGGGCCCGAACCTTCCGCCGAGGCGCTCCGGCCAGCCGGATCGTTGACGCCGTGGTAAGTGGCGCCAAATTCAGCGGATTCCGGCCAGGGAGCACGCCTGCATGATCATCGCTCCTCTCAACCCGCGGGAAGCCGCCCTGCTGGCGGGTCTGCGCGCCCTGCCGCTGGTGGCCGCCGCGCGGGAGCCGGAGTTCGACGGGCTGACGGAGGCGGCGCGGGCCGTGCTGGGGGGCACGGCCGCCGCCATCCTGCTGCTCGGCCCCAAGGGGGAGATGTATCGCAAGGCCTGGTCCGGCCCGCCGCAGCCGGCCGCCGAGGCGCTGGCCCTGGCGCTGGGCACCGCCGCCTGCGCGGGATGCGCCGTGCCGGGCGAGCCGGAGCCGGCCGATGGCCTGGCCCTGGTGCTGCGCGAGCCGGGCGGCGCGCCGCTCGGCGCGCTCTGCGTGCTGGCCGAGGCCGGCCTGCGGCCGACGCCGCAGCAGAGATCGGCCCTGGATGCGCTGGCCGATGTGGCGGCCACGCTGCTGCTGCAGCGCCGCCGGCTGATGATGGCGGAGAACCGCCTCTATCTCTACTCCGTCAGCTTCGACGGCCTGCTGGAAAGCCTGCCCGAAGGGGTGGCGGTGCTGAACGACCAGGGCGGGCTGGCCCTGGTGAACGACCGTTTCTTCGTGCTCTCCGGCCTGTCCAAGTCCCGGCTGCTCTCGCGCAGCGCGCCCGGCACCGCGGTGCTGCGCTGGCTGGGCGGGCTGGGCGCGCTGGGCGAGGAGAAATGCGCCCTCCGCCGCTGGCGCGCGGTCCGCGAGACGGGGCAGCCGCTGGGCTGGCAGGGCGAGGTCGCCAACAACACCTGGCTGGCCGTGCGCATCCTGCCCGTGGAGGGTGGGGGCCACGCCATCATCCTGCGCGACATCACCGACGAGGTGCTGGCCGAGCGGGAGGCCCGCGCGCTGCGGGCGATGAACGCCCAGCTGCGCAGCGCGGTGGAGGCGGCGAGCTGCGGCGTGCTGCTGCTGGAGGGGCCGCCGGGGTCGCTGCGCCTGCTCTGGGCCAACCCGGCCTTCACCGCCATCACCGGCTTCACCGCCGGGGAGCTGCGGCGGCGCGGGGTGCGGGCCCTGCTGCGCCCCGCCTCCCTCGCGGGCGGGCTGCGGCCGCTCGCGGAGGCGATGCGCCATGGCCGTGGCGGCGTCTCGGAGCTTGCCGCGCGCCGCAAGGACGGCTCCGCCTGCTGGCTGCGCACCCATGTGGCGCCGGTGCCGGCCGCGCCGGAGGGCGATTCCGCGCCGCGCTGGGTGGTGGTGCAGAGCGACACCACCGATTTCCACGCCCTGGTGCTGGCGCAGGAGGCCGCGCGGCGCGGCGCCGAGGAGGCGAGCCGCGCCAAGTCGGAATTCCTGGCCACGGTGAGCCACGAGGTGCGGACGCCGCTGAACGGCGTGAGCGGCATGGCGGCGCTGCTGCTCGAGACGCCGCTGACCCCGCTGCAGCGGCGCTATGCCCAGGTGGCCCAGCAATCGGCCGGGCTGCTGCTCTCGGTGGTCAACGACCTGCTGGACAGCACGCGGCTGGAGGCGGGCCGGCTGGAGCTGGAGCGTATCCCCTTCATGCTGGAGGAGGTGGTGGAGGACATGCTCGACCTCCTCTCCCCCGCCGCGCAGGAGAAGGGCATCGAGCTGGCGCTGGACCTGCCGCCGGGGCTGCACGGGCGGCGCCTGGGCGACCCGACGCGCTTCTCGCAGGTGCTGCTGAACTTGCTGGGCAATGCCGTGAAATTCACCGCCCAGGGCTCGGTGGTGGTGTCGCTGCGCGAGGAGGAGGACCAGCGGCTCCTGCTGCGCGTCGCCGACACCGGGCCAGGGCTCGACGCCCGCAGCGTGGCGCGGATGTTCGAGCGTTTCGCGCAGGGGGACAGCTCCGTCGCCCGCCTCTATGGCGGCAGCGGCCTCGGCCTGCCGATCGCGCGGCAATTGGTGGAGCTGATGGGGGGGCAGATCGGCGTGGAGACGACGCCGGGCGCCGGCTCCACCTTCTGGTGCCGGATTCCGCTGCCGCGGGCGGAGGCGCCGCCAACCCTGCCGCGCAGCCGCCCCGGTGCCTCGCTGCTGCTGGTCGAGCCGCCGGGGCCGGGCCGCGCCCTGCTGGCCGAGCGGCTGCGGGAGCTGGGCCTTGCCGTGACGGTGTGCTGCCCCGGGGCGGAATGGCCGCGCGAGGCGCGCTTCGACCGGGTGATGGCGGACCTGTCCGTGCCGGTGGCGCGGCTGCCGCGGGAGGTGCCGCGGATCCGTCTCTGCGTGGCCGGGCAACCGGGCGAGCGGGGCTGCTTCAACCTGGCCAGGCCGGTTCGGTATGGCGCCTTGCTGCGGGCGCTGGAGCCGCTTCTGGTTCTGGAGGGGGCGCAAGGGATGGCGGCCCCGCAGCCGCCGCCGCGCATGAAGCTGCTTGGGCACGTGCTGCTGGCGGAGGACAATGGCGTGAACCGCGAGATCGTGCGGCTCCACCTGCAGGCGTCCGGGCTGCAGGTGACCGAGGCGTGGGAAGGCGGGCAGGCGGTGGCCGCCGCCATGGCGGAGCGCTTCGACCTGATCCTGATGGACCTGGAGATGCCGGGCATGGATGGCCCGGAGGCGATCCGCCGGATCCGGGCCCTGGGCGGCCACAACGCCACGGTGCCGATCATGGCGCTGACGGCGCATGGGCGGGAGGCGGCGCTGGCTCTCCTCGCGTCCTGCGGCGTGGAGCATTACCTCACCAAGCCGGTGGGGGCCGGCGACCTGCTGGCCCGGATCGCGCAGCTCATGGCCCTCCCCTCCCGCTGAAGGCGGGAGGTTCCAGAATGGCCGGGCCGATGTGCGGAGGGTGCCGCGCAGGAGAGGCGGGGCGCGAAGGGCGAGCCGCCCTCTCCGGCGGGCTGCTTCCCAAGCAGGAGCCTTTGGGCTATGATCGGTCCCGGAAATGGCTTCGTCTGCGTAGCTCAGCTGGATAGAGCACAGGATTCCTTGTTTGCTTAACTGGGCGTTGCGATGGGAAACCGCGCAGCGGATCCGCTCAAAGTCGGGGAAAGCTTCGGCGCACTGGTCGCCCTGCCGATCCCGAGCCAAGCCCGGCATGATGCCGGGAAGGTGTAGAGACTGGACGGGCGGCGCCTAACGGCCTCTGGCCTATGGTGAAGGGACAGTCCAGACCACGAACGCCTCATGGGCGGCGGCGAAAGCCGAAGTGGTATGAATCCTGGGGCCGTGGGTTCGAATCCCGCCGCGGACACCATTCCTCCAAATACCTAAGCTTTTTCAATCACGTGCGGAGAACATTTGTCTAACCTGGAAAATGGTTAGACAAACCATGTTCACGCCTCATCCCCGCTGATCCGCTTCATGGCGGCAATGGCCAGCCTCTCCTGATCAGCTGCACGGGTGTACCGCTCGACCTCCGAAAGGGTCTTGTGGCCAGTGATGGCAGCGATCTGGTGCGCGCTGCACCCTGCTTCGGCGAGTCTCCGTGCCGCGGCTTTGCGCAGGCCGTGCGGGCTCAATCCGGGCGGCAGGCCGGCGGCCTGGGCTGCCTCCACGAACCAGTTGTAGAAGGCAGTGGTCGAGGCGAAGGGTGCACCCAGGCGCGTCACCAGGAAGGTCAGGTGGTCGCCCTGCGTCTGCTCCAGCACTTCCCGCAGCTGAGCGTGCAGAGGGATCAGGAGTTCAGCCCCGGTCTTCTGCTGCTTGACGAAGATGGCCGTTCTGCCGCGCAGATGCTGGCGCCCCATCCGCACCACGTCGCTGCGACGCTGGCCGGTGTAGAGCAGGAGGGCCAGCGCGAGGCGGGCGCGGGTGCCGATCGGCCAATGCGCCTCGAAGGTAGCGATATGGGCCTCGGTCCATGTGGCCGCCCCCTGGCCACGCTCCTTGAGCCGGCGGACTCCGAAGGTCGGATCATCCGGCCGCCACTCCGCGTCGATGGCATGGCGCATCAGCATCCGTAGCATTCGCAGAATGTGATTGGCCGCGGCCGGGGTGTTGACCTTGGCCGCCAGCAGCTTGCGGACGGCCTGGGGGGTCAGGTCCTCCACCAGGCGGTGGCCGTGCTCGGCGCGGATGCGTTCCAGGTTCCGGCGATAGACGGCCTGGGTGGTGCTGGCGAGCTGGCGGAACGCGGCCGAGCCATACCATTCCAGCGCCAGGGCATCGAGCGACCCCGGCATGGTCCTGCCGGAACCGATCGGCGGGAGCTTAGGGGCATCAGAGAGGGCGGCGTTATAGGCCGACATGAATTCGGGACTGCCCGGCTTCCCGGGGAGGCGCACGAGCTTGTAGCCGGGCCTGCGGAAATAGTGACGCAGCTCCCCGTGCCGATCCTTATAGCGCTGGATGTAGCGGAGCCGGATGGCGGTCACAGATCGTCCCACGTGTTGCGTGACGCCTTGCGGGACTGGCCCGACGCCGCCCTGAGCCCGGAGGCCACATCGGCCGCAGCGTCCAATGCCATCCGGTCCCAGGTCAAGCGCCGCCCCTTGAGGCCGCGAGTGAGGGGGCGTGGCCAGAGACCGCGGCTGACCTCCTGATCGAACGTGTTGATGCTCACCCCGACATAGGCCGCAGCCTCCTCGCGGCTAAGGAAGCGTGGCACCAGCCAAGTAGGCAAGGTGTCAGGCATGGCGCGCCGCCTCCCGGTTCTGTTCATCATGCCTCTTGTCTGATGAGGCGTTCGGATCGGCATTGGCCAGCTCCAACAGCACCTCGGCGTGGCAGGGGCTAGCCGGATGGCACCAGCAGGCCAAGTTGCGGCCGCGCAGAGATGGAAGAGCCCGCAGCACCACTTCTCGATCGCCCGTGAAGGCCGGATAGCGGTCGCTAAAGTCATCTCCGGCCAGCCATGCCCGGTAGCTCTCGACGGCGGCCGCCTGGGCGTGCTGCTGCGACGTAGGCCGTCCCTCATCTCGGTCGGCCGCGAGGATGTCGCTGACCCGCCATGGGTTCCCGAAGACGCTGGGCCGGCAGACTCGCACAGTGTTCGGGGGCATGCGCCACCCCTTGGTTCGGCGGAGCTGGACGCGGTGGGGGAGGGGGCCGTCTGCCGAGACGCTCGGTTGGTCAGTCATGGTCTGCCTCATTACCGACCGTGTGAACCTCCAGTACGCCGGCATCATGCGCCGCTTCCAGCGCCCAGAGGATGAGAGCGAAAAGGAGCTGTGGCGCCACGCCGGCATTTCGCCAGGCATCCTCGGCAGCCTTCTTCGCTAGCTCGTGCAGAATGGCCCTTGGTTTTTCGATCATGGCATGCACCCCGCTATGTGTTTCGCCGTTGGGGTTGTGGGTAGGGAGTGCATCTTCCCTCCACCAACAGGGGTAAAGTCCGAGGAAAGGTTCAAGGCATTGATTGAAATAGAAAATAATACCTTCGCCGCAGCCTGCTATGACAAGAAGACCATTGCTGAGCTGGAAGCCGCCAAACTTGGTGAGCCTGATGAAGACGAGATGGAGAAATGGGGGCTGACTGCCGAAGAGTGGCTCACAGGGATTGAGCTGGCTCTGGCGGCTAAGTGCGAAGATACTGCGAGCGATTTCTGATAGTTTCCGGAGACCGCTCGGTTGGTCAGCCACGTGCTGACTCCCGGTCCAGCCGTTCCAACTCGGCCACGAGCAGCACCGCGGCGCGCCTGGTCACGGGCCTCCATTTCGGTGAACCACCAAGCCAGCACCGCCGCAGCTTCAAGCGGCAGCAGAAGGCTTAGGGGGATGAGGAGCACTGTCCGCACGGCTACATCCCTAGAGCGTGGCGGTACAGGTCCACCAGATTCTCAAGCTGCTCCACCTCCTCGGTGGTCTGCTTGCGGATGCGCAGGAGCTGCTTGATGGCCTTCACGTCGAAGCCGGCGCCCTTGGCCTCGGCGAACACCTGCGAGATGTCCTCGCCGCGCGCCTTGCGCTCCTCCTCCAACTTCTCGATCCGCTCGATGATGGAGCGGAGGCGGTCGGCAGCAATTCCGCCGGGCACGGTGTCTTCCATGTCGTCCTGACGCAGGTCGCTGATGATCTCAGCCATTCCGGGCTTCCTTCATGATCTTGCTCTTGGCGACGCCAAGCTGTTGCGCGAGCTGCGAGACGCGACCGCGATCCAAGTCGAGCTCCCGGGCAACATCCACCACCGGCAGGCCCGCCAGCAGCAGGGAGCGCGCCTCGGTCCAGGCGGTGCGTTCAGAGATGGGCGCGCCGGCCTGCTCGAGGGCTGGAGCGTGACGAGCAGCAGGCGCTGCAACGGCGGTTTCTTCAGCCGGCTCGACAGCAAGCCGGGCCGCCTCATCGGCCTTGCGGCGGGCCCAGAAGGCGCGCATGGCGATGCCATGCTCGGCGCGGCGTTCCGGTGTCCAGCTGCTCTGCCGGCGGTTCACAGCGGCAGCCTCCACACCAGCAGTGCCAGCACCAGGATGATCCCGCACAGCGCGGCGATGATTCCGCGCTCCAGGTCGCGGAGAGCGGCTTCCTGCTCGGCCAGGGCGCTCATTGGACCACCACCCGCGCCTCGGGCGGCACAGGCGGGATGGCGAGGCTGAGGGCGTACTCCAGCCTCTCAGCCTGCACCGCCTCCTGCAGGATGCGCCCGCAGCGGGCGCTGGCGTAGATTACGGGCAGGTCGTCTGCCTCCAGCGACAGCAGCGCGGCGGCAATACGCGCGCCGCACAGACGCAGGAGCTGCGCATCGTCGCCAGGCAGTGCCAGCAGGCGCCGCGCGGCGGAGACGACGGGCTTGGTTGGCAGCACGTCGCCGCGGTTGGCCGCGACAAGCAGGGCGCGCGCTGAGCGCGCCAGGCCAGCGGTGATCATCACAGCTCGTCCTCATGGATCGGCTCGTCCACGCGGATGTGGATCGTCTCTTCGATCCGCATCACGCGCAGGACAGTGTTGGGGTGGGCGGGGGCAGCCTGCAGGGCGAGGCTGCGCGCCTCGGCGGCGGTGTCGGCCTCGGCGATCGGTGCTAGGCCGCCAGCAAGAAAGACGCCCCAGCGGGCAGGGCGGCCGGCGGACATCGTGTCGAAGATCTCGGCGCCCCGCTGCCGCGCCGCCTGCAGGCGTGGGTCCTCTAGCAGGTCATCGGTCGAGGGCGGCACAAGCTGTGGTGAGCCTTCGTCGCGCTCGGCCTGCAGGCGCAGCGCCGCGGTCAGCGCGGTGCGCAGCAGCGGATTGAGCGTTAGGCCGGCGATGCGGCGGATTGCGCCGCGCGGGTCGGCGCAGTGGATTTTGCCAGCCGGGAAAATGCGGAGGAAGGGCCGGCCGCGTTCGTCGTGGAGCACCAGCTCCGTGGGGCGGGGGTCGTCGTGCAGGTGAGACCTGTCCACCTGCGGCTGCACTTTGCGGGGGTCAGGCCGCTGCGAGTTGGCGGCAGGGGGGATGTGCATGGGGTGGTCTCCCTTGCCCTCGGTGGGCATGGGAATAAGATATCCAAAATGGATATTATCGCAATCAAAAAAATGTCTGAAATGGATATCTTCAGCCGCCCACTACATGCTGCTTGGCATGCGTCGGGGTGTCGAATTCAGATAAGTCTGATGCGCGGCCGAACACTAGGCTGAAAGGTTCCGCCACAAAAAGACCCGCCCCTCTCAGGGCGGGCTAGGTGTGTCTCCGTGGATCGGCCGCCTCAGTTACGGAGTGGCCTGCTCGTGAACCAAAGCGGGGAGGGAGAGTTCCGTACCACAGCGTACAAAAAAGCCCGCCGAAGGGCGGGCTGTTGTTCTGCTTGGCGCTTAAACTGTCGGGGTCTGCACTTGGCGAAAGATAAGCAGTGGCGTCATTGCGTACGCTTCTGCAGGGCGCCCCATCTGCCGAGCGAGCGGGTACAAAGCGCTGGTCATTACGCGCAATCCGCTCCCAACCATGGAAAGCGTCGGGAAAGAATCCTTGCCCGCCTGTTCCTGTTTGGTTCATGTTTGGAGGGGCAACGATAGGGAGACGTGACATGCTGGCGTCTGGTTCTAAACTGGTTGGGGGCCACGGCTTCGTAGTTCCGCCTCCGCTTTCACAGAGCCAGACGAAACCCCCGAAACCAATTCTGGAGCCAGAACCGCAATCCTCGCCGCCATGGTGGCCGGCATCTCTGCGGTGATGCGGCCGAGATAGATCCAGTCCGTTGGGCAGCCCGTGAGCTGGGCAAATTTCACGATGAACATCTCATCTGGATAGGTCGAGCCGTCCTCATACTTCTGCAAGCGAGGACGCTCGATGCCTATCGCCCGGGCCACGGCCGCACCGTTCTCATCGTAGGCCATGCGAGCAGCCTTTAGCCTCGCTGCTATCTGGGTCTTGAGTTCGGACGACTTCACGGAATTTCGAGCCATGCTAGCTATTTTGGCCACCGGCTGAGAACCGGGCGATTGCTCGTTTTGCCTTGCAAAGATATCCATAATGGATATTTTATTGCTATGACCAACGCTGAGATCATGCGTGTTCTGGGTGGATATCGGGAGGTTGCCGCTCATCTGGGACAACCGCCAACCGTGGTGCACAAGTGGTGCCGCCGGGGGTTCCCCGCCCGATACTGGCCTGCCGTTGTCCGGCTGGCGGAGGACAAGGGCCTAGCCGAAATTACGCTGGAAACGCTTGAGCGGCCCATGTGGCGCCGCCGCAAACTGGCATCCGCATGACCGCGCCCGCCCCCGTCCCCTCCGGGCGCGACCTGCCGGGGCAGGGAGACAGCGCTCTCCCCCGGCTCCTCCCGTCCCTTAATGGCTACTCTGCTCGCAATGCCGCGGAGATCAGCATCTCCTCGATTTCGTACGCTACTGCCTCGGTGGCCTGTCCCACTTCTGGTCCTAACGTTGCCACAAATTGCTCGGTGGGAAAGCTCCGCAACTGTGACAGCAAAGCCGCTCGGTCCTCGGGGGGCGCGCGCTTGAAAAGCTCCGTGGCAACAATGCGCAGCAGAGCTCTCTCGGCTGCGATTCTGTTCCCGGCTGCTTCCGAATTGGTTGGCATGCCAGCCTCCGATATGCGCGCGGTTTGGCCCAGCCTGCACCCGGAGATGCCTCGCCTCAACCAGATCCGTTGCCACGTCAAAAAAGAAGGGCCGGCGTCCCCACGCCGGCCCTTCCAAAGTCCCCAATCTGTTTCCGGGTCGATCAGTCCTCATGAGCTGAACCATAGCCATGAGGTGTTGCGAGGTGTCGCAGAAGGTTTGCGAGGGCAAGCAAATGTCTGACGAGGGGTCGGTCGAGAGCATGCAGTGCCTCGTCCGGGAAATCGCGGATGCCGAGCCGGCCGGTAACGCCAAGGGGGCCATCGCCTACGCGGCGCGAGCTATCGGGATCGGGTTCCGCCGAGCCTTCGGATTTTACTACGGCACCGCCCGGTCGGTGAGTGCTGCGGAGTGGATCGCCGCCGATCGCGCGGCGACGGAAGCCCGGCGCCAGCGCGCTGCGCGGCTTCGCGCCGAGTTGGCGGCGCTGGAAGGCATCCTGGGAGAGCGGCATGGGGATTTTGTACCGCCTCGGCGCGAAGGCGCTGGGTTGGATGGGCGATCGCCTCTGGGATGCGGCTGAGTGGTGCTCCTTACGGGCGCAGCGGCTGGCCAGACGGCACAGCGCGGGGAGTGAGCGCTGCCATGAGCGCCAGTGACGCAAGGCACGCTTCGCCCGGCGAGCGCCTGGAGGCGTTGGTGCGCTGGCTTGCCGCCGATCTCGGCGCAACGCCAGGACCATGCCCCAGCAATGCCGTCATTGCGGAGCGGGTTGGTCTCGCCTCCTACAACCAAGCCACCAACCTGCTGACCCGCGCGCGGAACGCCGGCCTGATTGCGTTTGAGGCGGCGCGGCAGCACCAGCAGCGCGTGGTGCGGGTGCTGCCGGCGGGTCTCGACATGGTCAGACGCCGCACAGCGCCGCCCGCTCCGCGCTTTGCGAATTGGCTCGCCACGGCCAAGCCGGGTGACCGCTACACCTATTTCATCGGCCACCTGGCCGAGACGCGTGGTGTCGTGCCCGATCAGCGCACGCCAGAGCAGCGCGCGGCCCTTGCTGAGGCCAAGGCGGTGGCCGAGGCTGGCATGCGCGAGCTGGTGCGGCTGGTCAGCCGGCGGCGGCCGGAGGGTGATTTCGAGTATCTCGCCATCCGCTGCCGGCGGGACACCTGACATTGTCTGCGGCCCTCCCGCCCGTGTCTCCGCGCCTCTATGCGGCAGTGATGGCGCGCCTGCAGGGCGCAACGCTGGGCGAATCCCTGAGCGTGCTGGCGCGCTGCGTCGCGTTGGTCAGCAGCCACACAACAGATCCCGAGGCCGCGCTGCGGCTGATGACAGACAAGGCCACCGCCGAGCTGCACGCGCAACAGCGCGCTCGCGCCGCGTTCGCCGCCCGCCTGGAGAACCCGTATGGCCACCCATAACGTCCTCCACTTCCCGCCGCCGGACGCCGCGGCGCCGAGCCTGCGCGTGCCGCCGCACAACACTGCAGCGGAGCAGGCGGTACTCGGCGCGCTTCTGGCGAACAACCGCATCTATGAGCGGGTGCAGGAGTTCCTGCGGTCCGAGCATTTCGCGCACACCGCACACGGCCACATCTTCACGGCGATTCAGCGGCGCATCGATGCCGGGCAGGTCGCGGATGCCGTGACGCTGCGCGGCGACTTCGAGGGGTCGGAGCTGCTGACGTCGGTGGGCGGTGTCGCCTACTTCGCCCAGCTGCTGAGTGCGATGGTGGGGGTGGTCAACGCCGAGGGCTATGCCCGCGAGGTCCAGCACTGCTGGCTGCGCCGTGAGCTGGTGGAGTTGGGGGAGAGCATCGTCAACCGCGCCCATGGCTGCGAGCCGGGCCTGGAGCCGGTGCAACAGATCGAAGACGCCGAGGCGGTGCTGAGCGTGCTGGCTGAGGGCGGCAACCCCACGGCGCAACTGATCCGGGCGCGGGACGCGGCACAGGAAGCCGTGGACGCCATGGAGCGGGCCATGAAGTCGGGCGGCGGCCTGCTGGGCGTCGATACCGGCTTGCGTGGCGTCAACCGGATGACCAAGGGCCTCCGGGCGCATCAGCTGGTGCTGATCGGCGCGCGACCCTCGATGGGCAAGACGGCCCTCGCCGCGACCATCGCCTACAACGCTGCAGGCGCGGGCACGCGCGTGTTGTTCGTCACGGCCGAGATGAGTGCGGCCGACGTGGTGGCCAGGATGATCGCTGCCCATGCCGGGGTGGACCTGGTGGAGGTGCTGAGCGGGCACGAAGATACCGGAGAGCAGCTGGTGCCGCTCCGCCAGGGCAAGGTGGACCGCATCGTGGCGGCGCAGCAGGCCATCTCCGCGCTGCCAATCGAGTTCGAGGAAGCCAGCAGCCCCAGCGTGCCGTATCTGCGCGGCCGGGCGCGCAGGATGCAGCGGCAGCGCGGCCTCGGGCTGATCGTGGTGGACTATCTCGGCCTGCTCAAGGCCAGCGACGCCGCGGCGCGCCAGTCGCGCAATGAGGCGGTCAGCGAGATCAGCCGGGGCCTGAAGGCCATGGCGAAGGAGTTGGGCGTGCCGGTGGTCGCCCTGTCGCAGCTCAGCCGCGAGAATGAGAAGCGAGAGGGCAAGCGGCCCCAGCTCTCCGACCTGCGCGACTCTGGCAGCCTGGAACAGGACGCCGATGTGGTCGCCTTCCTGCACCGCGAACACTACTACCTCGCCAAGAATCCTCCGGCGAAGAAAGACAATGAGACAGCTGAGGATTTCTCGGCGCGCGAGATGGCCTGGCTGGATGCGGTGGACCGCTCCGCCGGCAAGGCCGAGCTGATCATCCACAAGCAACGTCAGGGCCCCACTGGGATCGTGCGCCTGCGCTGGAGCGCCGGCCTGACCTGGTTCCACGACGATCAAGACCACCCGGCGGAGTAAGAGTCATGCCGCGCAAGAGCATCAGTCCCCTCCAGGCCCTGCTGAGTGACCCCCGTCTCCACGAGCTGTCAGTGGATCAGGGGCGGGTGTTCCTGTGCCTGGTGCTGCTCCTGTCCAAGCCGGAAGCGAATGGCCGGATCAGTTTCCTGCATTCGGTTGCCCTCGCGGTTTCCAGATGGGTTTCGGTATCGGAACCCATGACCGAAACCGAGACGGAAACCCACCTGCGCGCGTTGCAGCAGGCCGGGTTCATCGTGGTCGACTGGGAGGCCCGCAGCATCGCGCTGCCCGGCCAGGAAGAGCGCGACGCGCGGGCAGAACGCGCAAGAATCAACGGCTCCAAGGGCGGCCGGCGACGGAAGGACGACACGCAGGAGAGCTATCTGGCACGTCGCCAGGGGCACCTCCCGCTGCCCATCGGAGGCGGCAAGGCCGAAACCCAGGAAACCCAGAGCGAACCCAGCCGGGAAAGCTCGCGCGCGGTAGTACCTACTACCTCTCAGAGAGAGGTTAGTAATACCGCGCGCGATGCACCCGCATGGGTTTCGCTGGGCCAGGAGCTGGCCGAGATCGCGGGCATGGATGCGACGAACGGTCGCTGGGATTGCCGGCAGGTCCAGGCGTGGCTGAGCCAAGGGCACAGCGCCGAGGCCATTCGCCGCGCCGTGCGCCAGGTCGCCAGCCGCAAGGGCTATCAGGCCGCCAAGGTGTTCACCTTCCGCTTCTTCGACGCTGCCGTGCAGCAGCAGGCGCAGCAGGGCGCCGCCGCGAGCGTGGGCTCGGACGCGCTGATCCAGCGCATGGATGAAGACGCCTACCACGCCCGGCTGTCGGCCTGGGCGATGAACCCCAAGGGGCCGCGCCCCGCGCGCTCGGCCGCCTGAAAGGACAACCCATGCAGCCGATCGGAGACGTGACCATGGCAGGCCCTGAGCCCCGGCTGATCCCTGTGCGCCGCCGGGGCCGGCCGCGTGGCGGAGAATTCCCGCAGACTCGCAGGCAGATGCTTGACGCTGCGAAACGCGAGGCCCTAGATGTGGCCTTCGGGCGGTCGGGTGAGCATTTAATGCACCTCGACTGCGGTAGCCTGCTGGCCGGCCAACGTTGGTTCGTCGTGCAGACGCATGCCGGTCAGGAGCGCCGGGCGGCTGTAGAGCTCCGCAACCAAGCCTTCACCGCCTTCCTGCCTGTCTCCATCCGCCATTGCGGCGCCGAGCATCGGCGCAGGCCCGTCGTTCGCCCTGAACTGCCGCGCTACCTGTTCGTCGCCTTCGATCCGGAGGCGGCGCCCTGGCGCTGCATTTTCCACACCTATGGCGTGGCGCGGCTGTTCACGTTGGGCGGCAGCCGCCCGGCGCCGGCGCGACCAGGCGATGTTGAGGCGCTGATCAGCCTCGTACAGGAGAAGATCGGCGCGCCCGATCCGACGGCGCGCGCCATCCAGCGTGGCGACGCCGGGCAGATCCTCGAGGGTCCGCTGTCGGGCTTCTCCTGCATGGCCGAAGAAGTACTGCCGGACGGCAAGGTGCGCGTGACGTTCACGCTGTTCGGACGCTCGTCGCCGGTGGTCCTGGAGCCGGGAGCGGTGCGGTGGGGCGGCCGGGGCTGAGGAGAGGGCGGTCATGACGCACGTCATCCTGCAGGTGAACGCCGATGATGTGCGGCAGAATGTGGAGCTGACCCGCCGTCAGTTCCGCACGGTGACGATGGCGGCGCTGACCCGGACGGCACAGCGGGCGCGGAGCGATCTGCAGGATGAGATGCGCCGGGTCTTTGATCGTCCGACGCCCTATACGCTGAGCTCGATGCAGGTGGAGCCGGCGACGCGAGACAGCTTGACAGCGGCGGTCAGCTTCAAGTCCGGCCTTGGCGGCCGCAGCAACGCGCCGGAGAAGTGGGTCGGCATTGGTGTGCGCGGCGGCATGCGGCGCATGAAGCGTGCCGAGCGCCGCCTCAGCTTCATGCGGGGCGGCCAGCAGGTCTTCCTGGTGCCGACGAAGTACGCGCAGTTCGACAGCTACGGGAATGCCAGCCGGGCGCAACTGGTGAAGATCCTCTCCGCCCTGCAGGCGCTCGGCGACGCCAGTCAGCGCAAGGGCCGCAAGAGCCGCGGGCGCCGGAAGCGAGAGGAATACTTCGCGGTCTGGACCAAGGCGCCCGGGCTTCCGCCCGGCATCTACCACCGCCGCCGCACCGGCTTCGGCAAGGCGGTCGTTCCGATCTACACTTTCGCCAGGTCAGCGCCGGCATACCCGCAGCGCTTCGACTTCGAGGGCAAGGCACAGGCCTCGGCTCGCGAGCAACTGCCGCGCATCTGGTCGGAGACGCAGCGCGAGCTGGTCCAGAGATACGGGTGGCAGCGGTGACCCGGGCACGGCATGGAATCGCGCTTTTTCAGCGGCTTCCGGACCATTTGGGGGTTGACCGAGCCCGGGGAGGGGGTGGGCAGGCGGCACGGGTCCTTCCCGACGGTGACGCCCACCAGGGGTAATTCGGACCCCGGTTTCGACCCGAATTTTATATTCAGAACAATGGCTTCTGCTGTTGTTCCTGTTCCTGCCCGGACGGGGAGACGCCCATGCCGAACGTCAATCTGGCGGAGATGGCGCGTCTGTTGGATGTCAGCCTCCCCACCATGCGGGACTACGTCACCCGCTATCCCGACATGCCCACCCTGCAGCGCGGCGGCCTCGGCAAGCCTTGGGAGTTCGACGCGGAGGCGGTGCTGGCCTTCATGGCGGAGCGCAAGGCCGCCGAGGCGCGGGCCGAGGATGAGCGGAGCCAACAACTCGCGCAGATGACGCTGCTGGATGGCGACATGCGCAGCCGCAGCGAGCTGGGCCTGACGGCAAAGGATTACGGCCTCGAGATCCGCAACGCGCGTGAGCTGGACAAGCTCCGCCAGGAGCGCGGCTTCCTGGTGGACAAGAGCCAGATGCGCTTCCAGCTGGACAATACGTGGCGGGCCTTGGCGAACAGCCTGAACGCCCTGCCCAGCGCGATGGGGCGGCGCCACAACCTGCCCGAGGCTGTGGTGCGCGACATGCGGCGCTACCTGCATGAGCAGCAGACCATCATCCGCGAACGGCTCGCTGACCTCCTGACCCCAGAGATCCGACCGCCGGAAGAAGACGAGGCCCCTGAGCATGTCGCAGAGGCTGAAGCCCCAGGCGGTCCCCTATGCTGACCCCGCGCGGCTGCTGAACGAGACGCTCGATGCGCTCCTGCCGCCCCGCCGCATCACCGTGGCGGAGCACGCGGAACAGCATCGGTGGGTCAAGGCGGCGGTCGGCGGGCATCTGGTGCGCTGGGACCATGCCGAGGCACCGTACCTGGTGGAGCCCATGGAGGCGCTGACCTCCGGCGAGCACAGCACAGTGGCCATCGTCGGCCCTGGCGCCTGCGGTAAGACCATGGTGGCGGAGAATTGGCTGCTGCAGAGCATCGATGCCGATCCGGCGGACCTGCTCTGGTACATGCAGACGGACCCGGCCAAGGATGCCTACGTCAAGGGTCGCATCGAGCCGCTGATCGAGGCGCATGACAAGCTGATCGGCAGCCTCCGGCACGGCCGAGACAGCGTCGAGTTCAAGCGCTTCCGGGGCATGCGGGCCGAGTTCCTGGCCTTCACATCCAGCAACCTGATCAACAAGCACGTCGCCCGCATCGTGGCGGATGAGATCGATGCCTATGACGAGCGCCTGGGCGATCCCATGGCGCTGCTCAACCCCCGCCGGCAGGCCGCCGGCGCGGATTCCATGCTGCTGGCCATCTCGCACCCGGACCTCGGCCTGCCGATCCAGGCGCCTCAGGACCGGCAGCGCGGCGTCATGGGCCTCTATGCCGGCAGCGACCGGCGCACCTGGTGGTGGCCGTGCCCGCGCTGCGGCGGCTTCAGCAGCCCGAACCCCGGCACGGGGCGGCGGATGTTCCTGCAGTATGACGAGAACGCGCCGCTGGACGAGATCCGCGCCGCGACGCGGATGGTCTGCCCGCATTGCGGCGAGAAGAGCGAGAACCACGAGCGCAAGGCCATGCTGCAGGCCGGCCGGTGGGTCGGCCTGGGCGAAGAGATCGACGACGATGGCCGGGTCTCCGGGCAGCGGCGGCCCATGGACACGGCCGGCTTCTGGATTGTCGGGATGATGTCGCCCTTCACCATGGACGGCATCGGTGGGCTTGCGGCGGCCAGGGTCGCGGCCGAGCGGGCGCTGGCGGTCAGCGGCGACGATGCCGGCCTGCGGCAGATCATGGTCAAGAGCTGGGGTGAACCTTACCAGCCGCCCCGTGCGGTGGGGGTGGTGGACGCCCAGGCGCTGGCCGACCGGGCCGTGCCACCGGATGTCATGGCGCGCGGCGTCGTGCCGCCGGGTGCGCGGGCGATCTTCACAGCGGTGGATGCGCAGAAGGGGCGGTGGGAGCTGCTCAGCCGCGCGGTGGGCGTGGGCATGGAGTCCTGGGTCATCGATTTCCGGGTGATCGAGGGCGAGCCCACCAGCAGCCCGGAGGACTGGGACGCGCTGCTGCGGGAACTGGCGGGATTGGCCTATCCACTCAGCGATGGCTCCGGCCGGGTGATGCGGGTCCGGGGCGCGACCTTCGACAGCGCCGGTGAGGCGGGGGTGACGGAACAGGCCTATGGCGCCTGGCTCCGCGCCCGCCGGGCCGGGCTGGCGCGCAACCTGGGCAGGATTGGCGGACGGGATGCCTGGACCCTGGTGCCGGCCAAGGGCGCCTCGGGCGCCAATGCGCCGCGCCTGACCCTGAGCTACCCGGACACGCAGCGCGCCGACCGCAAGGCGGCGGCGCGTGGCGAGGTGCCGGTGATGTTCTTCAACCCGAACCTCGCCAAGGATGCGCTCTCGGCGCAGCTCGGGCGGGCGGAGGTGGGGCCGGGTTACGTGCACCTGCCGGGCTGGCTGCTCAGCCCAGACCCGCCGCATCTGTGGTTCGAGCAGCTCGCGGCCGAAAAGCGCAACCGGCGCGGCGGCTGGGAGAAGGTGGTCAGCTCGGCCCGCAACGAGGCCATCGACCTGATGACCATGAGCGAGTCCGTGGCGCGGCTGCATGGCGTGCACCGGATCAACTGGGACGCCGCACCCGCCTGGGCGCTGGAGTGGGACCGCAACCCGATGGTGGTGGCGGGGCCGACCGGAGCACCTGCCGAGGCCAGCAGGGCGGCGCCCGTGGCTGCCGTCCTGGCGCCGCGCCTGGTCGCGCGGCCGCGCCCGCCGGTCCGGCGCGTCTCGCGCTCCGCCTACATGGGCTGAGGCCCGGAAACCACGACAGGAGGCCGCGATGGCGACGGCATTCGACGGCATCGCGGCCCAGCTGAAGGACGCCTATGCGCGCCGGCAGAAGCTGCTGGAGCGGATGCAGAGCGGCGTCACACAGGTGACCAACCCGGACGGCTCCGGCATCCGCTACGAGGGCGCCTCCGAGCGGGCCAAGGCGCTCGAGATCGCGGATGCCGAGATCGTCCGGCTGGAGAAGCAGCTGCGCAGCCTCGGCGGGCGCCGTCGCGCCAGCCCCTACCACTATCCTTCCTACCGGCGAGGTGTCTGATGGCGTGGTCCTGGCCTGACGGTGCGACCGCGCGGCAGACATCGGTAAGCGCCTCCGCCACGGTGGCCGCGTCTCCGGCGCCGGCCGAGAGCGGCTTCGCGCCGCCAGCCGGTGGCTCAGTGTCGGGGCTTGAGGCGGGCGCCAGCGGGCGCCGGCTGATGAGCTTCCGCCCGGGCGCCGCCCATGTGAACACGCTGGTGTCGCGCGCCGGGCGCACGGTGCAGGAGCGGGCGCGATGGTTTCTCCGCAACAACGCCTACGGCATCGCGGCCACCGACTGGTGGGCCAACCGCGTCGTAGGCGCCGGCATCACCCCGTCCTGGATCAGCGTCAGCAAGACCCAGAAGAAGGCGCTCCGCCAGCTCTGGGACGACTGGACGGATGAGGCGGACGCCGAGGGCCTGACCGACCTCTATGGCTTGGCGCGGCGCGGTGTGCGTGAGGTCTTCGTGGCCGGGGAGGTGTTCTACCGCAAGCGCTACCGGCGGCCGGAGGACGGCCTGTCCGTGCCGTTCCAGCTGCAGATGCTGCCCAGCGAGATGCTGGACCCGAACTTCAACACGGCGCTCGGCGGCAATGTGGTGCGGCAGGGCATCGAATTCGACGCCATCGGCCGCCGCGTCGCCTACCACTTCTGGCGCGTGCATCCGGCGGACAGCACGGAACAGCAGGGGGCGGCCGGGCAGCGCGTGCGTGTGCCGGCGTCCGAGGTCCTCCACATCATGGACCCGGTGGAGGCGGGGCAGATCCGGGGGCTGAGCCGCTTCGCAAATGTCACCCTCAAGATGTTCAACCTCGATGTCTATGACGACGCCGAGATTGAGCGGAAGAAGACCGCCGCCTTGCACGCCGGCGTCATCGAGCCGGGTTCCGCGGCGGAGGAGCTGGACGGGCCGCTGATGCCGGCGGCGGGCATTCCGCCCGACGCGGGCGAGCTGGCGCTACCGCCGGACTATGACGAGCCGCCGCCGCCGCTGGAGCCGGGCGCCATGCTCCGGCTGCGGAGCGGCGAGAAGATCAAGTTCAGCGAGCCGGCCGATGTCGGCGGCAACTACGAGGCCTTCCAGTACCGGACGCTGCTCGCGATCAGCGTGGGGCTGGGCGTGCCCTATTTCGGGCTGACCGGCGACACCAGCAAGGCGAACTACACCGCCCTGCGGGCTGCCCTGATCGATGCCAAGGGACGGATCGAACCGTGGCAGTGGTCGGTGCTGATCTTCGCGTTCTTCCGGCCGGTGCTGGCCGAGTGGATGACGCAGGCGGTGCTGTCAGGTGCGGTGCGGGGCGTGACGCCGCAGGCCTTCATGCGCGACCGCCGCAAATACCTGCGGGTGCGCTGGATGACGCCGCCCTGGATGTGGGCGGATCCGCTCAAGGAACTGCAGGCCGAGGCCCTGGCGGTGAAAGAGCGGTTCAAGGCGCGCTCCGATGTGGTCGAGGCGAACGGCTTTGATGCGGAGGAGACGGATCAGCGCATCGCGGCCGACCAGGCGCGCGAGCGCGCGCTGGGGATCGTCCCCATCGGTCACAATGGCGGGCCGCCGCTGGATGACCCCGACCCGCCTGACGACGGCGACACGCCGCCGCCCCCAGAGGAGTAGATCATGGCGCATTTCGCGCATGTGGCGGCGCGCCTGTTCGGCACGCCGCTGCTGGTGCATGAGCCGAAGCTGCAGGCGATTCTGGCGGGCCTCGGCCCGCGCCTTGGCCTCGCGCCCATGGCCTTCGACGATGACGACCTGGCGGCGCAGAGCGTGCCGCAACAGGCGCGGCGGCCCTACGCGGTGACCCCGAACGGCGTGGCCATCGTGCCGGTCGTCGGGGTGCTGGTGAACCGGGGCGGGCAGATGGATGCCACCAGCGCCTCGCTCCGCTCCTACGCCGAGATCCGCCGCGACATGAGCATGGCGATGGCGGATGACGCCGTGCGCGCCGTGGTGCTGGACGTCGACAGCCCTGGCGGCGAGTGCGCCGGGTGCTTCGAGCTGGCGGACAGCATCCGCGCCATGCGCGGCCGCAAGCCCATCGTCGCCGCGGCCAACGGCTACGCCTACTCGGCCGCCTATGCCCTCGCCTCCGCCGCCGACGCGCTGTTCGTGTCGCGGGCGGGTGGCGTCGGCTCCATTGGCGTCGTCGCGGCGCATGTGGATCAGTCGGCGCGCGACAAGCAGCAGGGCTATGCCTTCGAGTACCTCTTCGCGGGCGCGAAGAAGATCGATGGCAACAGCCATGCGCCGCTCAGCGACAGCGCGCGGGCCGACCTGAACGCCGAGGTGGCGCGCTGCTACGGCCTGTTCACCGGCCTGGTGGCCGCCAATCGCGGCCTTGCCGACAGCGCGGTGCGCGGCACCGAGGCGGGCTGCTTCTACGGGGAAGTGGCTATCGCGGCCGGCCTGGCCGATCGCGTGGGCACCCTCGCCGATGCCGTGGCGGAAGCCGCCCGGCGCGCCGATGCCGCGGCATCGGGCGGCACAACGGGGCGCGGCCCTTCCGCGCGCGGAAACTCCACGATGGGAGAGAGTATGAGCACCACCACTCAGGGCGGGGCGCCGGGCGCGCCGGCCGATCCGCAGCAGCCGCAGGCCGGCGGCGCCACGCCGCCGGCCGCCCCGGGCGCGGCCACCCCGGCGCAGCAGGCTCCGGCCGCGCCGGCCGCCGGTCGCATGGTCAGCGCCGAGGATGCGGCGGCCATCCTCGATCTCTGCGCGCTGGCCGGCCAGCCTGCGGCGGCAGCCGGCTTCATCCGCGAGGGCAAGACCAAGGGCGAGGTCTCCGAGGCGCTGCTGCGCGGCCGGGCGGCGCAGCAGGAACAGAACCCCGTCAGCGGCGCGCATGCCGTCCAGGGTGGCCCGGGCCAGGCCCGCACCAGCAACCCCGCCGACCCGGATGGCTGGGGCGCCTCCATCGACCGCGTCTGCGGCAAGCAGGGAGCCTGATCCGCCATGCCCACGACTGTCCCCTATGGCCGCGGCGCCGGCCACTTCATCGCCGGCGAGGCCGCTTTCTGGCGCTCGCGGCAGCACGAGACGCTGGCCTCCGGCAATACCTGCGTGGCCGGCACCGTGCTCGGTCGCGTGACCACCGGTGGCAAGGTGGTGCCGCACGCGCCCGGCGCCAGCGACGGCAGCCAGAACGCCATCGGCGTCCTCTTCGACGATGCCGACGCCAGCACCGAGGACCGCCGCGTGGTGGTCCTGGCCCGCGACTTCGAAGCCGATGGCCAGGCGCTGACCTGGGCCGCTGGCATCACCGCCCCCCAGAAGAACACGGCCATCGCCGCCCTTGCGGCGCTGGGCATCGTGGTTCGTTAAGGAACACCCCCGACGATGCCCAACCTCGATATCCTGGCCAATGACGTGTTCCGGCCCGTCTCCATGACGCGCGCCGCCCGTCGCCTGCCCTACGTGCCGCAGCTGCTGGGCAGCCTGAACCTCTTCACGGTGGATCGCATCCGCACGGATCGGGTGGGGATCCGCCAGCTCAATGGCAAGCTGACCCTGATCCCCACCACCGAGCGTGGCGGTGATCCGGTCATCGGCCAGAGCGAAGCGGGTGAGGAGGTCTACTTCAAGACGCCGCGCCTGGCGAAGCGCCAGCGCAAGCAGGCGCACGAGATCCAGAACATCCGCAGCTTCGACAACCCGGACGAGCTGGCGCAGGTGCAGGATTACATCACCGGCATCCAGGTCTCGCAGCGACGCGACATGGAGCTGACGCATGAGTTCCACCGCCTCGGCGCCATCCAGGGCCGGCTGCTGGACGCGGACGGCACCACGGTGCTGGCCAACTTCTTCACGCGCTTCGGCATCAGCGAGCCGGCCGAGATCAACTTCGGCCTCAGCAATGCCGACACCGATGTGCGGGGGAAGTGCACGGCGGTGGTGCGCGCCATGACGGCGGCCGGCGCCGGCGCCATCCTGCCCAACACCCGCATCTACGCCCTGGCCGGTGACAACTTCTTCGATGCCCTGACCTCGCATCCAAAGGTGGTCGACACCTACCGCTACCAGGAAGGCGCGCGCCTGCGCGAAGGCCTGGCCTATGCGTCGCTCGACTTCGGCGGCATCACCTGGATCAACTACCGGGGCACGGACACCGCGAGCCCGGTCTCGATCGGCACCGACAAGGCCCGGTTCTTCCCGGTGGGCGCGCCCGATGTGTTCGGCGTGGCTTTCTCGCCCTTCGAGGCGGCCGAGTTCGTCAACACGCCGGGCGAGGACATCTACTCCATCGTGGTATGGGATCAGGAGCGGCGCTTCTGGTTCCAGCCGGAGATCTACTCCTATCCCCTGCACTACTGCCGCCTGCCGCAGGTGCTGCAGCGCGCGACCAAGGGCTGAAGGCGGCGCCATGGACCCCTTCGCCATGGCGCAGGAGGACCTGGCTCAGTCGGATCTGGCGATCGACGTGGTCTATCAGTTCGGCGGGTCCGGGCCTCCCATTCCCTGCCGCATGCGGCTGTCGCGGCCGGGGGAAGCAGCCGGCGAATCTTTCCTCCGGCCCGGCAAGATCTCGGTAGCCGCCATCGGCATCATCGCCAAGGCGGATCTCCGTGGCCAGGAGCCGCAGGAGAAGGATCTGATCGGCCAGGGGACGCAGGGCGGCTGGCGGGTGGCCTCGGTGCAGCAGGATGCCCATGGGCTGAGCTACATGCTCGGCCTCAGGCGTAGGGACTGACGCCATGCCCGTGGTCGATATCCGCGAAGCGGCCTTCAACGGGCTGCACCAGCACCTGCGAGCCGCCTTTCCCGAGCTGAACCCGGTAGACATCGAACGGAACAACCCGGACGATGTAGGGGCTCGCGCGCCCATGCCCTGCGTGCGCTGCTATGACGGTGACCATGATCCGGGCGATCAGGCCACCAGCTCCGAGAACGCCATCATCCTGCAATGGGCCGTGCAGGGCTGGGTGGTGGCGGCGGGACCGACAGAGCTGAGCCAGGCGCTGAATGGCCTTTGGGCCCGCGTTCTGGCCGCGATGATGAAGCCGGAAGAGGCTCTCTTCGTCGAGTTGGTGGACGGCAAGCTGGAGCTGTTCCTCGAGGCCGGCCGGTTCACCTCCACCTGGCTCAAAGCCGAAGAGGATGAGCGCGACAGCGCGTTCTTCATCCAGGAATTCACCTTCGAGGTCACCTTCCCCCGCGGCTTGCCCTTCGTCGAGCTGCCCTGACAGGGATTCCCCACCCCATGAGCGAAACCACCCCGCCGGGCTCTCCGCCCGTCGCGATCCTGCGCCGCGTGCTCGCGGTGAACGAGATCCCGCGCGAGATGGATGTGCCGATCGCGCCCGGCCAGATCGGCTACCTGCCGCGCGAGCGGGCCGAGGCTGAAATCGGGAAGGGCAATGCCCGCGACCCGGATGCGCCGGCGCCGACCAGCGGCGCCAAGGCCCCGGGCGCGGCCGAGGCGCGCGCCGAGAAGCCCGCCGCCCCCGCCACCAAGGGCTGATCCAAAGCTGAGAGGAGAGTGGCCCCATGGCCGAAAAGAACCGCATCCGGCTGTCGGCCGTGGCGATCAAGCGCGAGACCATGCATGGCATCGATGCTTTCGGGGGCGGTGCACCGGCCCTGAGCGACTTCATCGAAGCCAACATGGCCTTCACCCTGCCGCAGCAGGTGGTGGAGGATGACAGCGTCACGGGCAGCTTTGACCGGAACGCTCCCACCCCCACCGGCATCCGCCCCACCCTGACGCTGCGCGTGCCGCTCCGCGGGAGCGGGCTGGTGGCCAATGCGCCGGAGTGGGGGCGGCTGATGACCGCCTGCCGCTTCGAGGAAATCCAGCAGCCCGCCGCCGTGGGCGCGCTGACCGCCGCCACGGCCGGCACGGAGGACACGCTGACCCTGGCGGCACCCTTCGCCAGCACGTCGCAGGCCTACAGGGGCATGCCCATCCTGCTCTCCGGCTCCCCGGCCGTAGCGCGGCCCTCGGTGGTGCTGGACTACACGGCCGGCCGTGTCGCCAAGCTGGCCCAGCGGTTTGACGAGGCCCTCGGCACCGAGACGCTGGCGCAGGTGCCGGCCAACTGGCTCTACCGGCTGACCGATGACGAGGCCCTGATCCAGCCGGTGACCGCCTATGGCTACCGCGACGGGCTGCGCTTCCGGTTCGTCGGCTGCGTGGGCTCTGTCAGCTGGGACCTGACCTCCGGCTCTACCGGCACCCTGGTCTTCACGCTGCAGGGCCAGCTGCTGGGCGCCTATGAGGCGGCGTCCGCGCCGGTCGGCTGGAACAGCATCCGGCGGCCGCAGAAGCCGCTCTGGGAGGAGGGGCTGTCGCGCATCAGCGGCCTGCTCGGCCGCTGCAGCCGCTACACCTATGGCCTCACGCACACGATCTACAATCCGGAGAATCCGGAGGCGCCGCAGGGATACGACCCGCCGGAGATCACCGAGGGCAGCAGCGCCGTCACCATCGATCCCTTCTCTTCCAGCAGCGCCAGCCCCAGCCGCTTCCTGAGCTTCCGCGAGGGTGCCTCGCATAGCTACGCGGCCATGCTCGGCAAGGTGCCCGGCAACCGGATCGCGTTCAGCCACCCGTCTCTGCGCATCGCCGAATTCGGGGATGGGGAGCGCGGCGGCCTCGGCGTCGAGGCGCTGAACCTGATCCCCGACGTGCCCGGCCAGGGCGCCTTCGTCAGTGTCTTCTGAGAGGCCCGATCCCATGGATGTCGTGACCACCCAAGGCTATCGCATCACGCCCAACCTGGACGGGCGTAAGTACACCATGCGTGCGCCCAGCCATGGCGAGTACACCGCGGTGCTCCTGCTGGGGACGCGCAACCTGCGGCCCGTCCCGGCGGTGATCAACCACGCCATCCGTGAGGCCCTGGACGCGGCCGGCAAGACGGACTTGGCCGAGGCCGTCTCCGACTTCGAGGCGGCCGTGGCGGCCCTCCAGGCGGCCCTTGCCACCTATCCGCCGACCGATGATCCCGAGATGGCGAAGGAGGGGCGCCAGGCGCTGCGCGAGGCGCGCGAGCGGCTGAACCTCGCCGAGGGCCGCTTCCGGGTGGCGGAGTGGGCAGCGCACGAGGCGCCGGAGGTGGCGCGGCTTCGTGGACTGGCGCACACGCTGGACCAGGATGAGCGGCTCGCCACCCTGGCCGTGTGCCTGGTGGGGTGGGAAGGCCCGGACCTCCCCGACCGGCCCGAGCAGATCACGGCCGAATGGATCGGCCGGAACCTGCCGGTTGGCGATGTCTCCCGGTTGACCATGCTGGCGCAGGGCCTGGTCGCGCCGACGAAGGTCATCGAGGGAAACTGACCGCCGCCCTTCGCGTGCTCCGGGCAGCGAAGGGCGAGATCGGCCTTGGGATCAGGCCGCCGGAGGGTGGCATGTACGTGGTGGCGGGCCGGACCTGGCGCATCAATCCGCGCTACGCCATCCCGGCCGCCATCTACCGCGTCGTGGCGCTCTGGAACCGCTGCCAGTCCGGGATGGGCGGGTTGGGCCATCTGCCCTGCGCAGGGTCGATGAATGACCAGCCGAACTGGCTGCTGGAGGCGTTCCGCATCCTCGATGATGAGAACGAGACGATCAACGCGGAGAAGCGGCCGTAGAA